>JBBROT010000115.1:0-9427 GCA_038229155.1 Bryobacterales bacterium
ACCTTCACCTGAACCGTCGCCTTCTGCCTATTCGCCTCGGGCGAGACCTCAAAGATGGCGCCCTGGTACTTGCGATCCGGAAAGGCATCGGTTGTGATCTGCGCTTTCTGATCGCGGTGCAATTTCGCAAAATCGTTCTGCGCGATATCGAGCTCCACCTGCAGATCGCTCAGATCGGCAAGCGACACCACGTATCCCTTGGCGCCGCGATCTCCCACGAAACTGGTGGTAACAAATTCGCCCTTTTCCACCGCGCGTTCCAGAATGGTGCCGGTGATGGGGGCGCGAATGATGGTGTTGGCAAGCTGCGTTTCCGCATAAGCCACCGTTCCGCGCGCCTGTTCCACCTGGCCGCGAACCGCGTCGATCTGCTCCCGGCGCGGACCCAACCGGCTGAGCGCATCCGTCTTCAACAGCGAGTTCACGCGCGCCTGTTGGCCATCGAACTTGGCTTGCGCATCGTCCAGCGATTGCTTCGCCACCACGCCTTCCTTCGCCAGTTGCCGCGTGCGATCCAGATTCACGCGCGCGTTCGCCAGGTCAGCGCGGGATTGTTCCAGGTTGGCCGTTGTTACGTCAATCTCTTCGGGGCGGCTTCCGTTTTGAAGCTCCGCCAACCGCGCCAGCAAATTCGACAGATTGCCTTTCGCTTGTTGCTGGCTGGCGCGATATTCGTCGTCTTCCAGCCGCACCAGCACTTGGCCTTCACGCACGCGATCGCCTTTTTCGACGCCGATCCACTTCACCTTTCCCACCACTTTCGCGGCTACTTCAATCTTGTGGTGCGCCACAATATAACCGGTCGCGTTCAGGATCACTTCACCCTGCGCGGCCGCGCTCCCCGGATTGGTAGCCACCACACGCACCGTGTCCACCTCCGTGGCCGCGGTCAGCTTACTGTAGACGAACCGCGCAATCCCCAAAAGCGCGAACAGCGTCACCCCGGAAAGTATCCAGCGCGTAGCCCACTTACTTTCGCCCTTAGCGCTCCGCGTCCTGTCGATACGTAAGCTTTTAAGTTCAGATTCCATACCGATTTCCTAAGAGGTCAAACACTTCGCAGCGCCGCCATTATTTCCTTTTTTGCAGCAGCGCGAGCCGGAAAGAACCCGCCCACCGCGCCCAGCAGCATCGCGAACAGCACGCCATACAGCATGATTTGCGGGCTCACGCGCAGACTGAAAGACGTTTCGCTGAACGTGGTGAAGTTTCCGATACCGGTGGTAAATCCGTTGAGCGGAAGCACCAGCAGGCAGCCAATGATACCGCCGATTCCAGCCAGCAAAACCGATTCGGCGAAGAAGCTGAGCAGGATACTTCCCTGGCTGAACCCCAACACCCGCAGCGTGCCGATCTCTTTCGAGCGGCGCGCAATGGCCGCGTACATAGTGTTGGTCGCGGCGAAGCTGCTGCCCACCGCCATGATGAACGCGATGAATGTTCCCAGGAATTGAATCGGAGCCGCCGCGCTGGTCTGCTTCTCGTAATAGGTGGTCTCAAGGAGCGGATCGGCATTCACGCGCTGATCGGCCGAAATATTTTTCACCAGCGCATCGGCAGCCACTTCATCGGTGGCACGCAGCAGCGCCGAACTCAGGAACTCCGAGCGATCGAAATCGCTCGACACCTGATTCAGGTCACCCAAAATTTCGCTATTGACGGCACTTTGTCCGCCGGACATCACCCCCACCCCGTCCCAATCTCCATGGCCGAAGCGAAGCTTGCCACCCATGCGCGCCGCGGGAAACCGCTTTGAGATACTCTCGCCCACTACAACCTCGCGACGGCCTTCTGTAAACCACCGGCCCGTGACAAGTTTGAGGTTCCTCATCTCAATACCGATGGGGCTGATGCCGCGCAAATTCACGTTGATGCCGTCGGGTGCATCCACACTCGCCAGGTTGATCACGCTCACCATTTCGAGCGAGGCCTCAGGCTGACCCGCCTTATCGCGTGCAATACCAGGTTTAAATTTCAAGACCTGAAAATCCTGTCGGCTCACTGAACTGGTGAGTTCCGCTGTGGACCCTTTGCGCAACACCATCACATCAAGCGGACTCCCCGTGGATTGCAGCGAGGTCTTCAAGCCATTCACCAGTGACAACATGGCGAGTAGCACGGCCACCGTGAGCGCAATCCCCAAAGCGGCCATCAGGGTTGTGGTTTTCCTGACCACCAGATTGCGCCAATTGTAAGAAATAGGAACGGCCATAAATTAATCCGTGCTCCTGAGCGCGTCCAGAATGGGAATTCGCGAAGCCTGATACGCGGGGATGAAGGCCGAAACCAGACCGATCACGGCGGCGATGGCAAGGCACAGCAACGCTACCGAAGGCGTCAGCGAAAGATGCTTCAACTGATCCAGAAACGCGGGCATGGCGCGGATGGCACCGGTCATCAACGAAGCCAGAAAGACTCCAAGCACACCGCCGATGAGCGAGACCATCACCGCTTCGGTCAGAATGATTCCCAAAATCACTCCGCGCGTGAACCCAAGCACTTTCAGCACACCCACTTCACGAACACGCTCTCTTACAGACATCGCAATCGTGTTCGCGCTCACCAGCAAAATGGTGAACATCACGGCCGCGCAAACCACCAGCAGAAAGGCTTTGATATTACCCAGGAAGGAAACGAAGCTGAGTGAAAACGCGCTCTCGCTTTCCGTCTTGGTCTGCGTGGGTGAGTTGCGGAACTCTGCATCTACCGCTTTTTCAATACGAGGAACATCCTCCACCGAGTTCGCCAGGATTGTGAAAATTCCGGCATTGCCGCGGCGGCGCTCCGGAAGCGATTGCTCCAGATATTCGCGATTGAAATAGAGCGTGTCGTTGCCCTGCTCCGAATCGTAAATGCCCCGCAGCGTGAGCTCGATCGTACCGGGGTAAATGTCGCCTTTCAAAATAATTTTGTCCCCCACTTTAAACTTCTGCTTATCGGCGACGGAGCGGCCCACAATGCAAGCGGTGCGTTCACGAATGAAATCCGCTTTCTGCGCGTCAGGCATTTTCATCTCCGAGCGGACCACGAAAATCTTGTCGGGGTCTGTGGCGAACCGGGCAAACTGATGTTCGGCTTTATCGTCGATGTATTGCCCGCCGTACCAATCTTCAATTACCAAGTCGCGAACGCCCGGCATCCGTCTGATCTTTTCGCGGTAAGCCTGCGGCATGGGGCGGACCAGCGAAACACTATTGCGCGTGACCAGGCGCAAGGCCTGCTCCGGAGTGGGATCGGCGAAATAGAACGCGTGATAGATTGCCAGCAATACGCCCAACAAGCAGAGCGAAACGCCGATACTAAGAACCGTCAGGACCGTGCGTCTTCGATTGCGCCAGACGTTTTTCAGGATCATGGGAAAATGTTTCATCGCAATCCTCCTCGGATTAGTTCATTCTAGGATAACCGCGAACGAATGCATGAAATTTGGATGCGAGAGGCGCTAAACCTTGCCCGAAAGGCTGGACTTTCCGACGAAGTGCCGGTCGGAGCGGTGGTGGTGCACGAAGGGAGCATCATCGGGGCCGGGTGGAACGCGCCGATCAGCCAAGCCGACCCTACCGCGCATGCCGAAATACAGGCACTCCGCACCGCCGCAACTTTCCAGGGCAATTACCGGCTCGCCGATTCCGATCTCTACTGCACGCTGGAGCCCTGCCCCATGTGCGCCGGCGCGTTGGTGGCCGCGCGCGTCAGGCGGCTCATCTTCGGCACGCGCGACTTGAAAGCCGGCGGCGTAAGAAGCAAATTTCAAATCGCGGATTCGCCCCTGCTCAACCACCGTGTGGAAGTAGTTGAAGGCGTTCTGGGTGCCGAGTGCGCCGAATTGCTGCGCAACTTTTTCGCAACCCGCCGGTAAAATTCCGTTACTTGCTCAGCCGCCTGAAATATTCAGCGACCGCGTTGCCATATCCCGGAGGCACGGGCTGCGGCGTTGTCGCGTGCGGATTCGAAGCCGATTCCGTCTTGCGGCGCAGCATCAGTTCAATCTGCTGAGCATCGCCCAAAACCTGTGCGATCAGTTGCCGCAGCCGTTCCGGATTATTCTGGTTCGCGCGTGGATTCAGGCCGCGCAATTCGTTCCCCAGCGCCTGCATCTGCTTCGAAACCTCTGGGGTATCCCGCGCGGCCTGCTGTAGCCGCCCGAAATCGCGCATAGCTTCGTTATAGTTATCGCCGATGGTGGGCCCGCCGCCGCCCCGCTGTCCCGAAGGCGATTCGCCCTGCGTCCGCTGGCCTTGCCCGCCCTCTTGCTGTCCGGGTTGCTGTCCGGGCTTCGAGCCCGCCTGCGAACCGTTCTGCCCGGGTTGGCCTTGTTGACCCTGTTGACCCTGTTGACCCTCACCTGGCTGTTGGCCGGAATTTTGCCCCTGTTGCGACTTGCCCTGCCCCATGGCCTGCGCCATCTGTTCAATCTGTTGGCGCAGTTTTTCCGCCTGAGCCACCGCTTGCGTTTCACCTGGACCCGGCTTACCGTCTTTGCCTTTACCTACCGCGGATTGAGCCTTGCGCAAATCGTCCGCCACCTGGCTCAGAGCCTGCGTTACCGGGGCTTCGCGCATCACCGCATAACTTCCCATACCTCGCTTCAATGCCTCGGCCGTCCACTTCATGCGGCTCTGCACTTCGTCCTGCTGCATGCGCCCCAGGCCTTCCCGAAGCTTGCCGCTTGCTTCCGGCTGAGTCTGCGCCATGTCCCGCGCCGCGCGCTGCATCTGTTGCTCCAGCCGATTCAGGTCATCGATCATGCCCTGCTTTTCCTGCGACATCTGCGCGCCCAATTGCTGCTTCGAAGGTTCACTGCCCTGCCCGCCTCCGAAATTTTTCCGCAGCCGGTCAGAGAACGCTTCCTGCTGTTTCGCCAAGCGCTCGGCGTCACGCACCAGATTGCTCATCTGATCGCCCGATTGCTGCTGCCGCATGGCGCTCAACATCTGCTGCGCCTCTTGCAAGCGCTCAGCAGCGCGACGGGCATCGGCCTGAGCCTTGCTCTGTTCAGGCTGGCCGCCCTGCTGCCCGCCTTGATTCTGTTGCTGTTGGGCGCGCGATTGCGCCGAAGCCGAACTGCTCATATCGCGCGTCGCTTCCGTCAAGCGGCCCAGGGCTTGTTCCAACTGCTTTTGCTGTGCGCCGCTCATCTGATTCGACCGCTGCATCTGCCGGGAACCCTGCGATTGAGCCTGGGACTGCTTGCCACCCTGCTGTCCCTGTTGACTCTGCTGGCCCTGCTGCCCGGACTGTTGGCCTTGCTGTCCCTGTTGGCTTTGCTGACCTTGCTGGCCCTGTTGACCCTGCTCGCCTTGCTGTCCCTGCTGCTGCTCTTCGCTCTTCTCTCCACGCGACAACTGTTCCATCTCGCGCTTCAGTTGTTCCGCTTCCCGGCGCAGCATCTCCTGCTGCCATCTCTGTTGCGCGGTCTGCTGCTTGCCTTGTTGCTGCGCCAGTTCCTGCTGTCGGCGCGCCAGCTCTTTCAACCGGGCAAGCGCATCGTCCACGGCCTTCTGCTGCTTCTCCGCTGGCGATTGCTGGCCGTTTTCATACTGGTTCTTCTCAGTATCCAGTTCCAGATCGAACATGTTCTCCAGGTCGCGGCTGGCTCCCCCGCCCCCGCCGCCACCGCCGCCCTGCTTGCCGAACGCCACCTGAATCTGCCGGAACGTTGCCTCCGCGCGCAACAGATATTGCAAGGCTTTCTGCTCAGGTGCCAGGGCGCTCTTAAACTGCTGGCTCTTCAACCGCTCCGCCGCCGGACCCATCGCCTCGACGGCCTTTTCCATGTCTTCCGTAAAGCTCTTGAACGCCGGGTTGTTCTCTGAAAGCTGCCGCGCCTTCATACGAGCCGCCAACGATTTCGCCTGATCGCGCAGCTTGCCCTGCACGTCCGCAAGGTACTTCGCATTATCGGCGGAGGGCGTCTTTTCTTTGCCCTTCAACTGATTCCAGGTAGCCGCGATCACTTCCTTCTGGCGTTCGGAAATCTTCTGCTCTTCTTCGCCCTGCCCGCCGCCCCCGCCGCCAGCCGCCTGCGCTTGCGAATATTCCTTCTCAAAAGGCTGCGCTTCAATAAAGTAAATGTCGGACCGCGCCGTGGTGCGCGCGTCGCGGGCGCTGGCATAAACGCTTACCACGTCGCCCGGCACCAGCTTGTAATCCTCCAGAAATAGAGTGGTACTGCCGTCGGCTTCCTTGCGCCCTTTGCCATTCAGCACGGAGACCGTCTTCTCGTCCCCGCCGTTGACGGAGTAATGAAGATCCAGAGCCTGCAGCCCGAAATCATCCTTACCCTGAATGTTGACCGAGACTTCCTCAATCGGGCTGACCTTGGCGTCCTTGCCCGGATGCAGAATCGTTACCGTAGGCGGCGAATCGCGGCGCGCTTCGATGAAGAAGTTCTCCGTCAGGCGTACCGATTCACCGCCATCCGGCGTTGCCACGTGGTACATGTCGTCTTTCTGAATCGGCACACGCCCGGTGAGCCGCCCATTCGCGCCCGCGGCCAGTTCAATCTTTGCGCCGCTATCCAGCATCAGGCTCGCCTGCGCCAGCGGTTTATCCGTTTCAATCTCCACTTCGGCTTCCGTGCCTTCCACGGCGCGCAAGTCTCCGCCCGGATTTTCCACTTCGTTTTTCAAGCCCAGGAAAGAAGGATAGTGGTACGTCACTTTGATGTTCTTCACAGAAGGCAGGTCCACCACGGTGAACTTGTAGCTGTTCGATTTCACGCCGCCCGCTTCCACGTAATACTCCACGTCTTCCGGCACGCCCGCGAAGAGAAACTCGTAATCGGTCGATTGCGATTTCGCCAGCATGGAAGCTTCCTCCCACTTGGGCGAACTGGCATACTTGGCGAACACGCTCACCTTCGCTGCCGTGAATCCATTCAATGTCGCCGTGACCGATTGATCGCTGCGGCGGCGAATCCGGTGCGTCCCCGGCTCCACGCGAATGCTGTAAACAGGCTTGCGATCGGCGCGCGGAACGCCACCCCAAAGCAACGCGGTCCCATAACCAAGGAAGCCGGGCCCTGAAATTCCGAGCCAGAGCAATACCGTGACAGCAATCGCCGCCACCGAACCGAAACTCACAATCCAGGAGCGTGGCACCAGCGGCTCGCTTTCACGCTTGGCGGCTACACTCAGAGCGTCAGCCGCCAGCAGCGGCAGGAACGGATCGCTCGCGTTCGCATTTTCCTTTTCGGTAAAGGTGAGAAGCCGCTGATTGAATTCCGGATACCGCGCCTCCGCCCGGTTCGCCGCGCGCTTGCGGTTCAGCCGCAGCAGGGGCACAATCAGGCCCGCGCACAAAGCCGCCGCCACCGCAAAGAACAGCAGCACGCGCGACCAGAACACGCTGGGCGCGGAGAACGAGAATTGGTTCGCGGCCAGCACCAGCAACACCGTGACAGCCAAGGCGGCCGTACACAGAATGGCCGCGCCGCGCGTGAGCGATAGAATGCGAAGGTTGCGTTCCAACTTCCGCAAGTAAGAATCCAATTGCAGCAGCGGGTTCATAAGGCCTCTTTCTCTTGGGACAGGTGCCGATTGCCAACGAGGGATTCGGCGATAGCTAATAGTAGCGCCGCCAGAAGTACGTACCACCAAAGATCGATCCGCGCCGGCTCCGATGCATCCGGCAACCCAGATTTCGCAGCACCGGGTTTCGCTCCAACCGCGCCCGTGTTCCGCCAAAGCTCCAGGGTCTCCGCGGGCATCGGCTCCAGGTTCGATTCCTTGCGGTCGGGATTCACCGCGGCCAGCTCACGCGTACCGTTCGGCCGGCGCACATCGTAAAAACCTTCTTCAGCCAACGTGAGCCCTTGCGCCTTCGCGGCTTCTGAAAGCGAAAGAGCGCGCTGTCCATTCGGTGCGATCACTTCCACGCCGCCCCTGGCTTGCGCCGCATTCGCCTGCGTGCCGCGCAGATCCAGATAAGCGCCGGCCGTATAAGTGGAGGAGCGCTCATCGATGCCGCCCAGGTAATGCGTGGTCTGTTCCACGAAGGGCACAAAGATCGCGTTGAGCGGCAGATCGTTTGCGATATTATCGAGCGGCGAAGTAAACACCAACACGCGGCCGTCCCCTGAAGTGCGCTCCAGCAGCAGCGGCGAACCGGAGGAGAGCTTCGCAATCACGCGAGCGGTTCCAGGCTCCACGGGCACGGTCTGATAAAACTTGATTGCGTTCCACTGCGCGGCCCGCTTGAGCGTGGGATGCATGTTATCGAGCGACGTCACCGTCTGGAAGCGGCCGCCCTCTGGCGATTCGAACCGCGCGCTCGAAAGCGGCAGGTCCGTCAGAGCCACCGTGCCGTGCCCACCCGATTGACGGCCCAGCAGTTCCAGCACGGAACCGCCCGCACGCACATAGTCACGTAGCGTGCTCTCGAACCCGCGCGAAAGAGGCGGAATGTCGGATAGAACGATGAACGCGTATTTCGAAGGGGTCAGGTTCGCGGCTTGTTCCGGAGTGGCAGCCGTCAACGTGAAAGCGGGCTCGGTGGAGCTCTCGAGCGCGGTGCGGAAGTAAAGAAAGGCGCGTGTATCGCGCGCATCGTGCACCCATAAAGCGGGTCGCGGGTCTGAGCGTTCAGTAGAAAAGTAAAAGTGATCGTCGTTCTTGAATTTATCCCCGGAATCGATGCGGACTTCGCCGCGCGTTAAGCCATACGGTGCCTCGAAAGCGGTGAACTCCACCGCCACTCTGCCGTTCGCGGGCACATCCGCCTCGCGGTACCCGGCCGATTTACCGTTCAGATAAAGAGTGACATTCACGCGCTTGGCCGGCGTGTCGTATCCCGCGATGGTGGCTTGGATCCGCGCACGTTTCGGGTCATAAATGTGGCGCGGTGCAATCACGCCATCGACCGCGAAATTCATCTCGCCCGCCGAAGCAACAGAGTGCGGCGTGAGCTGGATATTCGGCGCAAGCTCCAGATCGGAAAAGCTGGCGGGCATGGAGCTCTTCTGCATATCGCTGAAGAGATGCACCTCCACGGGACCGCGCACCGGCTGCGCCAACACGCGCAGTTGACGCGTCAGATCGGCAAAGGAACTTGCCGCATCGCTTGGCTCGGCAGCGTCGATAGCCGTGCGGGCCTTGGTGCGATCCTGCGTCATTTCGGTCAACACGCTGGTTTGCGCGGCGAACGTCATGATCTGCGCGCGATCTGAACCGCGCATGCTGTCAAGCAGCTTGCGCGCTTCCGCCTTCGCAGTCGCAAATCGCGTTCCTTCACGCATGCTGAAGCTGTTATCGAGCGCGATAATCACAGAGCGGTTCCCCGCCGCGCTAGCGACCGCGGCGGATCGCAGATACGGCTTCGCAAAAGCCAACACCAGCAGCGCCAACAGCAGCATGCGCAGCGTGAATAGCAAAATATATTGCAGACGCCGATGCTTGACCGAGCTTTGCGTCCGCTTCTCAAAAAA
>JBBROT010000116.1:0-9268 GCA_038229155.1 Bryobacterales bacterium
AAACTCCCGTGCTTGGCGATTGGAATTGCGATGGCCGCACCAAGGTCGGTTACTACCTGAACCGCACTTGGGTCCTCGATTACAACGGCAACGGCCAATGGTATGGCCCGGTTGTAGATCGTTTCTACACCTACACCACCGGTGCCGGCGAAAAGCCCGTTGTGGGCGATTGGAACGGCTCCGGTACCACGAAAATCGGCGTCTGGCGAAAGGGCTTCTGGGCGCTCAATATCTCGGGAACCGGCAGCTATCAAACCGGCGTCGATTTGTTTTATGGCTTCGGAGGAAGTACGTCGGACGTGCCGCTGGTAGGCGATTGGAATGGCGATGGCCGCTCGAAGATCGGTTACTTTACCAACGGCTTCTGGGTCATCGATTACAACGGTAACGGGCGCTGGGATGGCACCGGCCCCAATGCCGATCGCTTCACCGCGCTGGGTGGGAATGCCGGTGAACAGCCCGTATTAGGCAAGTGGTAGACCTACTTCCGGGAAGTGCGCGCATGAACCACGCGAGGAGCGGGAGCTTCGAATGTAGACACCGCACCGCTGCTGGTTCCTCCTCCGCCCGCCGCTGCCCGCTGCACCATCTCGTAAGCGGGCACACCTTCTTCTTCTTTCACGAAATCCAACTGGTTGTTCGCCGCGTCAAAATCCACCTGCACCAGATCGCCGCTGCGAATCTGCTGCGACGCCACCAGGTTCGAAAGCGGATGCACAAGCTCACGCTCAATCGCGCGCTTCAAATGCCGCGCACCATATTTGATGTCCGTTCCTTCCCGCAGCAGAAATGCCTTTGCGTTCTCCGTCAGGCTGAACATGAACGGCGTGGTGGAAGCCGAATTGAAGATCCTCTGCTGCAAAATACCCAGTTCCAGATCCAGAATCTGCGCCAGGTCGCGCTCGCACAAGGGATGGAACACCACCACCTTATCGATTCTGTTCATAAACTCCGGCGTGAATTTTCGCCGCGCCGCTTCCACCGCGGACCGCGTAATTTTCTTATCCACCGCGGCGTCCACCACGCCGGCACCCGCGCGTCTCGCCGCCTCGCAAGCGCCGAACCCCAACTTGGGCCGCAGAATCGATTCCATCTCGCCCGCACCCAGATTGCTGGTCATGAAAATCATGGCGCGCGAAAAATCCACCCGGCGGTTGTCGCCCAGCGTCAACGTGGCTTTGTCCAGAATGCCCAGCAACAGGTTCCACAACGAATCGCTGGCCTTTTCAATCTCATCGAACAGCACGAAACTCACTTTGAATTTTTCAGTGAAATGCTGGTTCAAAACTTCCTGGCTCAGCAGCGGATGCGTCTCGCGATGGCCCAGGTATCCGGGAGGCGAGCCGATCAGTTTCGCAATCTCATGGCTGTGCTGAAACTCGGCGCAATCCACCTTCACCACCGCGCGCGCATCGCCCAGCAGGCTCTCCGCCGTCGCTTCCACCAGCCTGGTTTTGCCGGACCCCGTCGGCCCCAAAAACAGGAAGTTTCCAATGGGACGCCCCGGGCTTGTCAGCCCCGCCAAAAATGTCTGATAGATATTTACAATCTGCGCGACTGCGTCATCCTGCCCCACAATGCGCTTGTGCAGTTCGGTATTGAGGCGCTCCGCCTCCATGCCTGTCTGCTTCGGATCTAGATGTTGATTGAGCCGCATGATACCGTCTCTCCCATCGCAAACACCGAATTCGTGTTCTCTTAACTTAATTGATGCATGTGGGCTGCCATTGATTTACACAAGCGCTGAAAGATGAAACGATTTAAATCATGTGTCCTGGACACCTTTAGGCTGCTCCACTACGATGGAGTCAGATGATCTCGGACCATGATTTCGCAGACCTGAAAACATTGGTCCTCAAGCATATCGCGACTGGCTTTGAAGAGGGGGAACGTTCCGCCGCGGAGAGCCTGAATCAAACCGTCCGCCGGTTGCGTGCCGCCGAAGGTGAGTCGGAAATTGCATCGCTCCTGGTCAACACCACTCCGGCTTACGCGCAGCGAATGGCGTGCCTCATCTTCGATGGCGATCGCGCGCGCGTCACGGCATTCCGCGGAATCGCCGCCGCGCCCGAGCCCTTCTTCGCTCACGAAGCGCCTGCTCTGCTCTCCGCCATCGAGACTCATGACACAATGGTCGCCGCCGCCACCGCCGCTGAACTTTCTCAGGCGTTGTTTACCGCAAGCGATGCCGTGACGCTCACCGAACCCAAGGCCCACTTGATTCCCGTCATGGTGCATGGCTCCGTGCTCATGGTGCTCTTCGCGGCTGAAGATGTACACGCCGCCTCGCTTGAAATTTTATGCAACGCCGCCGGTCTGCGCCTGGAGTCTCTCGCCATGGAGAATGTGGTAAAGTCCATGCCCGATGAGCCGCCCAGCCTGATCCAGATTGGCGGCGCTCACGCGGCGGCTCCGAAATGGAGTGAATTGAGCTCGGCGGATCAAACGCTGCACTTGCGCGCGCAACGCTTCGCTCAGGTGGCCGTGGCCCGCATGCGCGTCGAACGAAACGCTGCGGTTCGCGATGGCCAGCAGCGTGCCGATCTTTACAGCGCCCTGCAACCCGAAATCGACGCCGCGCGCGCGGAGTATCGCTCGCAATTTCTAACTGGGCAATCGAAAACAATGGTCGACTATCTGTACTTGGAGTTAGTAAGGAGTTTGGCGAATGATGAAGACAGGTTGTTGGGCGCAGGCTTTCCGGGCCGCCTTACTTAGCATCGCGCTCGCCGGTCTCTGCCCCGCGGGCACCGCGGAGTTCACCGCCGGAATTCAGGCCTACACCGAAAAGGATTATCCCTCCGCCATCCGGCACCTGACCGCAGCCGCGCGCGATACTCCCCTTCTTTCCGATTACATCTATTTCCACCTCGCCTCGGCGCGCGATCTTTCGAACGATCCCGCCGGCGCGCAGCGCGAACTACAACGCTTCGGAACCGAGAAGACCACACTTTCACCGCTCGGTGCCAAAGCCGCGCTGCTCAATGCGCAGACGCTTCTGCAGACTCACGACGCGACCGGTGCCATCAAAATTCTGCGCGAATACTATGAGGGGCTGCCGCAACCTGAAGGCGATCTGCTGCTGGCGCAATGCTACGAAGCGCGGGAAGAACGGGTGCAGGCCGCGGCACTCTACCAGCGTGTCTATTTCTTCAAGCCCGCGACGCAAGCCGCTGTCGGTGCCGCCGGTGCCCTCGAGCGCCTCAAAGCTCAACTCGGAAAGGATTATCCTCCGCCGCCTTCCGAAGAAATGCTCACGCGCGGTGATACCTGGCTTGCGCTCAAGAGTTATGCAAAAGCCAAGGCGGAGTTTCAAAGCCTCGCTTCGCAACTAACAGGCCTGGGGCGCGAACAGGCTCATGTGCGCGCCGCCGCCGACTTACTCGCGGGCGATACCCGCACCTGCCGCGCCAACTTCGAGAAGCTGCATTTCGATCGCTCCGAGGCCGATGCCGAGCGCCTCTACTACCTATCCGAATGCAATCGCAAGCTGAATGACGATGCCGCGATGAACGGCACGCTCGACACTCTCGCCAAGCGCTTCCCCGAATCGCGCTGGCGATTGAAAGCACTCATTGCCGCCGGAAACCATTACCTGCTCACTCACGATGCGGCCCGCTACACGCCCCTCTATACAGCCGCGTACCAGAAGTTTCCGCCCGATCAAGACACTGCCTACGCGCACTGGAAAGTAACATGGGATGCCTATCTGAAAAGCGCTCCCCAGGCGCGAACATTGCTCGAAGAGCAGATCCGCAAGTACCCGGGCGATACGCGCGCGGCCAGCGCACTTTACTTCCTGGGCCGGCTGGCCGAACAAGCGAAAGAGTATCCCGCCGCGCGCGAGACTTACTCCACGCTGCTGCGTGTCTTCCCGAATTATTACTACGGCGTGCTCGCCGAAGCGAAGCTGGCGGAAAAGCAAATCGCCTCCGCCGAAGCAATGGCAGACTCCGCGCAATGGCTCAGCACTGTCGATTTTCCATCTCGGCCCGATCTGAATAATGAAGCTCCCAACGCCGCCACCAAAGCGCATATCGAGCGGGCCCGCCTGCTTTCCGCCGCGGGCTTCCCGGAGTGGGCGCAAGCAGAATTGCGCTTCGGCGCGGAGACCGATGGGCAGAAGCACCTGCTAGCCATCGAAGTCGCGCGCGAAGACCCCACGCCCGCGCTCGCTCTGCGCCACATGAAAGGTCTCACGCCGGAGTATCTCTCCTTGCCTCTGCGCAATGCGCCCCGCGAGTTCTGGCGTTACCTTTTCCCGCTCCCTTATCGAGAGCCCTTGACCGCCAGCGCCAAAGCGCAAGGCATCGACCCTTACCTGCTGGCCGGGCTCATCCGCCAGGAATCGGAATTCAACCCCGGCGCCGTCTCTCGCGCGAACGCGCTGGGCTTGACGCAACTCATCCCCGGCACCGGCCGCATGATGGCGCACTCGCAAGGCTTTGGACCATTTTCAAGCGGCATGCTCTTCCAGCCCGAAGTAAGTCTGCGTCTGGGCGCGGCTTATCTGAAGACGCAAATCTCGACATGGAATGGCAATCTGGAACAGACACTCGCCGCCTACAATGCCGGCCCGGGCCGCGTTCGTGAATGGCTGACCTGGGCCAACTATCGCGAACCCGCGGAGTTTGTCGAAAGCATTCCGTTTACGGAAACGCGTGAATACGTGCTGGCCGTGCTGCGCAATGCATCCGTCTACCGCCGGCTGTATGCAGGCAAGCCGGATGAGCCGGAACCGAAACACGTCGCAGTGACCAGCGCCATTCCCCCGGCGCATGCCGCGCCACTTCGCAAGGTTCGTGCCACCAGAACTGTGTCGCGCCGGAAGCAGTCACGCGCGTGACAAGTTTATTTGTCATCCCTGAGACCACCGTCACGCAACAAGGTTCCGGCCCGGCCATCGAGTGGTCTCAGCCAAGCTCGCTGGTCACCCTTGGTATCCTTTCGGTTGAAGAACAGCAGAGCCTGCATGTCTCGCTCTGGCACTCGGTCGACGGCTCCGAGTGGGGCACCAAACCCGTGCTGCAATTTGCGCAGAAGTTTTATCCGGGCACGCACCGCATGGTGCTAGCTTCCGCCGCGAAGTTCATCCAGGCGCGTTGGCATGTGAACCGCTGGGGACGCGGCGATATGCAGCCCCGCTTTACGTTTTACGTGTTTATCGAACGGTTGGAGGAAGAAGAGAGCTCAATGAGCTGAGTACTGCGCCTGCGGAGTATTCAGCTTGATCTCGAGCGTCTTCTCTTCCTCGTCCACTTCGAAGATGTGCCCGAAGGTTTGATAACCGGACGCGATCACTTGAATCTGAATCTTGCCTTGCGGAATCTCGGGGATCTGTACCATTCCCTGTTGGTTGGTCTTGGTTTCCCACTGCGTGCGGATCTTGCTATAAAGCTTGAGCTTGTCGCGCCCCGAAACAAAACGGATGATCACGCTTGCGCGGTCAAGCGGCTTGCCACCCGGCGTCAGCACCTTCACGCTGAGCTTCGTCTTGGCCACATCGGCCAGAAGATTTGTAGGAAGGCAGAGTAAGGCCAGGGCAAGCAGAGCAGTGCGCATGCCCTTTATTATGCGGCATCGGCAATCAGAAAATGGCCCGTGCCGCCTTGCGCGCGCATGGCCGCGTCAGCCGCCAGATAGCCGCTGCGCACCGCGCCTTCCATGGTGGCGGGCCATCCCGAACGCGTCCAATCGCCCGCCAGCGAAAGGTTCGCGATGGCTGTTTGCGCCGTGGGCCGCAGCGCTTCCAAACCGGGCTTGGCCGAAAATGTCGCACGCACTTCTTTGATTACCTGGGCCCGTTCCAGCTTGGCCGAAGCCGCCGCGGGAAAGAATTCAGTCAGTTCTCGAACCGCCAGTTCGATGATCTCGGGCCGCGCCATGCCGGTCAACGATCGTGATGCGCTCACCACCAATTGGACATACTTGCCTTCGCTTTTGTTGAACATCCACTGGATGGTGCGGTCCAGCAGCGTGGCATGCGGCAAGGTGGTAACGGGCTTATCGAACCAGAGATGGATTCCCGTGATGGGCGAATGTTCGAAAGGTTTCGCATCGAAACCGAGAAACGGCGCAAGGGTTCCCAATCGTTCGGAAGGCACCGCGCTGATGTAATGATCCGCCGTGTGCAGCGCATCGCCCGCAAGCAGTCCCGTGATCCGTTGGCCGTCCGTTTCAAGCGCCGTTGCCGGGCAGCGCCCATGCAGCTTGACGTTCCCAAACTTGCGAAACGCCGCTTCAGAATACAGCTCGCGCAAAGGAACATCCGGGATGCCCATTTCATACCCGCGCGCCGATTGCAGCATGCCCAGCCAGAACACCTGCACGCCATGCAACGCGGCCATGCGGTCCAATTCTTCGTTGACCGCGCTCACCAGCACCTGCCGCCAATAGCGCTCGATCGCGCCAACGGTCTGCCGCTTCTCTTGCAGCCACTGCAGCATAGTGATCCTGTCCAGATCCGCGCGATGCCGCTCCCTCGGTATGGCCAGCATGGCCCGCGCGATGGCCGCCTTGTCGCCAACGCTCAAAAACTTCAAGCCCGCAAACGAGCCCGTGAAGTGCAGCGGAGGCGGCAGCATGCCTCGCTTTAACGTCGACTTGCGGCCGCCCGGTTCCAGGAAGAAGTACTCCGGGTAAAAGCGAATCTTCCGTTCCACGCCAAGCCGCGTATAGAAATCGATCAGGTTGTGGCAACAGCGCAGCAGTACGTGCTGGCAGTTGTCGATCACTTCAGAGTCCTCGCCTGCAACGGGCCACGATGTGGCTCTGCCGCCCAGAAACGCGCGAGTCTCGAACAGGTCCACCCGCCACCCCGCGCCACCCAATGCAGCAGCGGCGGAGAGCCCGGCCAGACCACCACCGATGATGATGACGGAAGGCAATTACCAGTCTAAACCGCGATCACTTCATCGCCCGCCACCACGTAGACGCGGTCGCCCGGTTCGCGCGCCACCAGAGCGATTCCCGTAAGCGCCCCGAACGCGGGCAGCACGCCGCAGCACTCGGTGAACCAGTAGCAGACCAGGGTCTTCTTCTCCTTGCCGCGCCCTGTTAAACGGATTGCCGGATGCATATGCCCGGCCAGCGCATAACCTCCCTCCGCCTTGCCGGGGAAGTGTTGGAAGACGAACGGCGCGTCAGGCACGGGCGCATTCGCGCACTCGATGTTGAGACTGGCCGGCGGGTCGCCGGAGCGCCTGTCATGATTGCCGCGAATGAGCAGCATCTCCAGCGCCGGATGCGCTTCCCGCCATTCACTCACCGCGCGCAACGTTCGCGGAGCACGGCCTTCGCGCGCGTGAATGGCATCGCCCAACAACACCATCCGCTTCGCGCCGGTCGCGTTCACGATCGCGCTCAAACGCTCCAGGTCAGCGCTAGTGGTGCCGCCGGGAATCGGTATGGCGGCGGCTCGTAGCGTGGCCGCTTTGCCCCAGTGCGTATCCGCCACCAGCAACGTTTGCTTACGCGGCCAATAGATCGCGCGCTCCGGAAGCAGCACCAACTCCTCTCCGGCGACGTTCACCGCAAGGCTCACTGGCGCGCCTTCTCCACCTGCGCCGCCATGCGCCGGATGCGATCGCCCAGCTTCTCTGAGCTAACTCGGTTTCGCGTGCGATCCACCATCAAAGGGAAGCACAACGGCGAGGGGCGCTTCATATCCTGAATCACCACCGTCCCGCTGCTGAGCCGTTCCAGAGTCTGCCCCAGCCGGCTGCGTTCCAGTTGCCGCTCCAGCACTTCGCGGTTCGCCTGATCCAGCAGCAGATTGCCGGAATCGTAGCGCATAAAGACATCGAACAGCAGACCGCTTGAAGCCTGCAACTGACGCACGCTTTTGTTCTGCCCCGGATAGCCGTTGAAGGTCAGCCCCGCCACTCGCGCGATCTCGCGAAACTGCCGCCGCGCCATTTCCGCCGCGTTCAGGCTTTCGGGAATATCGCGCGCCAGGCCATCGGTAGAGAGCAGGCCGCGCTCGAGCGCTTCTTCGATAGGCGCGGCATGCGGCGCCAGCAATTCGAAGCCATAGTCATTGCAGGAGATGGAAAACGAAATAGGCCGCACGCGAGAAACGCGCAAAGCGATCAGCGCCGCCAAACCCTCATGCACCAGACGTCCCGCGAACGGATAGAAGAACAGATGGTGCCCTTCCTTGGTTTCCACGCGCTCAATCAGAAATTCAGAAGCTGAGGGAACGCGCGAAATGGAAGCCTGCGTTTCGAACACGGGCTTCAGCGCCTGCATCTCCGGCCCTTCGAACCTTCCGTTGCGAGCCTCTTCGAAACGGTTGCGCAACGCCGCCGCAAGCTCATTTGAAAGCGGCATGCGGCCGCCTTCCCAACTCGGGATGATGCCGCCTTCGGTGACTGGCGCCTTCTTCACCCAGGCCGTCATATCGCGAATGCGCACGAACTGCAGAACCTTACCGGAGAAGGCGAAGCGGTCACCCGGACGGAGCCGCGCGATGAAGCCTTCTTCCACGCTGCCCAAGCGGCCGCCGGTGGTATAGCGAATATCCATGGCGGAATCGCTCACGATGGTGCCTGTCGAAAGCAGGTGCCGACGCGCCACCGTGCGATTTGAGATCCCGAACTTGCCATCGTCCATACTCACGCGCGCGTACTCCGGGTATGCGCGCAACGCCTCGCCGCCATGCGTGACGAACTCCAGCACCCAGTTCCATTCCGCGTCGGAAAGTTCGCGAAACGCATAGGTGCGACGCACTTCATCCAGCATCTCCGAGCCAACGAATCCGCCCGATACCGCGACCGTGACCACCCATTGCGCGAGCAGGTCCAGAGGCCGTTCCACCGGATACCGGCTTTCGATCGCACCAGCCAGATACGCATCGCGAGCCGCCGCCACTTCCGCCAACTCCCATGCATGCGTGGGCGCGCAGGTGATGCGGCTGACCACGCCGGGCCTATGCCCACTGCGGCCAGCGCGTTGGAGTAATCGCGCAACGCCCTTGGGGCTGCCAATCTGAATCACGCGATCTACTGGCGTGAAGTCCACGCCCAAGTCGAGACTCGAAGTACAGACCACGCAGCGCATGGTGCCCGCGCGCAACGCATCTTCCACGAAGTCACGCGTCTTGCGTTCCAAGGAGGCGTGATGCAAGGCCATCTTGTCGGCCCAATCGGGCCTTGCGGCCAGGATCGCCTGATACCAGATCTCCGTCTGCGACCGCGTGTTGGTGAACACCAGAGTGGTGGCGCCTTCTTCGATGGCCTGCACCACTTGCGGCAGCATGTTGATTCCC
>JBBROT010000117.1:0-9240 GCA_038229155.1 Bryobacterales bacterium
AGCGCGCCATGCACGCCTTGCAAGAACTTGAAATACATCTGCGATAGATCGTTATTCAGCATCAGAGTAACAATGCGCGTCTTATCCATCTGGAACGCCAGCACGGTCAAATCCAGCATCAGCTTCATGTGGTCCGGCACGTTCTGCGGCAACTCATTCGCGGGCCGCGGCATGTTAGCCTGCTTCAGCGTGGGCCGCCAGCCCTCAATCCGTTCCTGTTTCGACGCCCGCTCGATCCGCTTCTCGATATCGCGCACCGATTCCAGATATTCATCCAGCTTCTTGCGGTCGCCCGTGCTGATCTTCGGCTGAATGCCATGCGTCTCTTCCAGCACCGCATCCAGAATGCTCTTGTCCAGCCTGCGCCCCTTGCCATCGCCCACCAGTTGGTCGAAGGTGCGCGCGGGATAAATTTCTTTCGTGGCCGGCTTTGTGGGCGTCGCCCACGAGATGCATGAGCCGTAAATCATGGAGAGCCCATCTTCCAGGCGCAGTTCGTTCGGCTCAATCCCCAAAGCCATGCTGGGGATGGCGGTGCGCCCGCCAATTTCGCGCGCCATCGCTTGATCCATGGTGGTGCCCACGCGAATATCGCTGGTATCCATGCTGACCGTTGCGCCGGAAAGCATGTTCGCCATCTTGCCCAGGTGAGGGCTGGTGGCGATGAATGCCTGATGATTGTAAAGGCCGTTGACGAAGACGATATCTTCGCGAATGGGTGCCAGCGCCTGCGACGCGCGCCCGAATTCCATCGCCGCGCCCGATCCTTTCGCCGACCACGAATTCGGCTCCACGCCGTTTGAAAAATATACGCAGCCGAATCGAAGAGGCGGAGTAGCCGCGGCAGCCTTGGCCGCCTTGGTCGCCGCATCGCCCACAGCGCCCAATGCCGAAACAGATTCCAGCCAGGGCAGAGCCAGCGCCACGCCGGCACCTCTTAAAAAATGGCGGCGCGAAGCCGCGGAAACATTTTGCTTCATATTTCGAATGCTCATCGGTTCGGTCCTGTCGTGGTTATGTTGGCTCTTGCTACTTGTGCACCGGGCACGGCCTCACGCGCGGCCCGGTTCAGAAACTGTCTGCTGGTAGCCACTTCGGCAATCAGCTTTGAAAATGGCGCATCGCCGCCCAGTGCCACCATGCGGTCTACCAGAGGCATATCGGAAGGCAGCACGGTCCGTCCCAACGCATAGCCGATCATCTTCATGGCCAGCGTCCGGCGCACCTGTTCGTCTTTCGACTTCAGATACTTCAGCAGCCCCGGCGCGCCCTCAATCGAATAATCGTCAAAGGTCTTTCCCGCGTCGTAAATTGCCTTGCCGTCGGAATAGTTCGCGCGCCAGCGCCCCGTCGCATCGTAATGTTCCAGCGGGAAGCCCAGCGGATCGATCCGTGTGTGGCACCCCGCGCATGTCGCATTGCGCTTGTGCGCTTCCAGTTTGTCGTGCAGCGAAAGGCCGCCGAACAGCTTATCGTCAGCGGGTATGGAACCGGCATCTGCGGGCGGAGGCGGCGTGGGCGTCCCCAGAATTCGCCGCAACACCCAATCGCCGCGCTTCACCGGACTGGTGCGAAGCGGTGCCGACGTAATGGTGAGCACCGCGCCCAGCCGCAGCACACCCCCGCGCTGAAAGCTGTCCGCGCCTTCTACTTTTTCCGCCGCCCCCGCCGAGTTCACCGGCTTCGTCACGCCGTAATATTTCGCCAGCGGCTTGTTCAGAAAGGTGTAATCCGCTGCCAGCAGCTCGCTCACGGGCCGGTCATGCCGAATCAGATATTCGCAGAAGGAAACGGCCTCATCGTACATGCCCGCCTTCACTTCATCGGTGAACTCGGGGAAGCGGCTGGTCTCGACACCCTTGTATTGATCGAAGCGGTAAAAGCCCAGCCACTGCCCGAAAAATTCAGTCGACATGCGCCGCGCCTTGTCATCGGCGAGCATTCGCCTCACCTGAGCGCGCACCCCTTCGGCAGTGTTCAGTTCGCCCGTTTCAGCGGCATGGCGCAGCGCGTCATCGGGCAGCGAAGACCACAGGAAATAGCTCAACCGGCTGGCCACCTCCCATCCGGTAAGCGGCCCGGTAAGCGGCTTCACCGCCGGCCTGGTCGCGGTTAACTCCACCCGATATAAAAATGCGGGCGAAACCAGAATACGCGCAATCAACGCGCGGACGGCTTTTGTGTGATCCTTCTCATCCAGCAGCACGCGCCGGTAAAACGCGCGCAGGCCAGCTTGTTCGGTGCCAGTCAACGGCCTGCGCCACGCACGGCTGGCAAACTCCAGGCAATTCTCAACGTGCGCCGGCTGAGCGGCCGCTTCGGCAGCCAACGCCTCCAGATACTCTGAGCGCAGCGGCGCGATATACCGGCGCGGTTCTTCGGGCAGAGCGGCCACTTGCGCCGCAGTCAGATCCGCCATCTTACTGCTGGGCAAAACCAGATGAAAATGCTCCGCCAGCAACTCCAGATACGCATCGTAATATTCGAACGACGACCGCAAATCCGTCCACGCCCGGTTCAGCCGCACCGAAGTGGCATCGTCCAACATATGCTGTGCCACAAAGCGATCGTCGCGCTCATACTTCACACGGTTATCGAACGCGTCATGCTCCGGTGAGTTGAAGGTTGCATCGAAGGGCGCGGGCGGCGGATCTTTATCGGCTGGCGTCGGTTCGCCATGGGAGTTCGGCGGCATCAGTTCCACAAATTGCAGAACCCCCGCTTTCAACTGGCGTGCGGCGTCGCTCTCCGGGTTACCCAAAAGCGCATGCACCGGAATCGCTCGCACCGGCCCATCCGCGCGATCGGAAAAAGTCACGCGCAGCACCTGCGCTTTCTGGTTTCCGAAAGCCGCTTCCACCTGGAACGCCATCGCCTGCGCGTCTTTCGGCAATACCACTTCGAAAGAACTCGATCCCACCGTGACGAAATCGTTCGGCCCCACAGTCAAACCGTCCACACCCTTGCCGAAATTCAGCTTCGCGGCAATTTCCGGAGTCACATAATCTTTCAGCGCAATCTTCGGCCCGCCGAATTGCCGAGCCGCCTTTTGACCGCCCGCATTCGCCTCACCCGTCACTTCGCCGACGGGCGTAACGCTGGGGGGCGGACCGCGGCGCACAGTGATCGTGGGGTTGCGCCACACCACCACGGAGGGCTCATTCATCTCCGGCATCACCGGGTCCACCACTAGAAACACCTTCTCTACGGAATCCTTTTCGGCGGGTTCCCGCGGTTTGCCCACCACGCCTCGACCGCGAATCACATACGTAAATTTGTGAGATAGTTCCGGCTTCAACGCCGCATCCGTAAACAGCAGCGGACTCTCATCCCCGGCACCGCCCACGGCCTTATCGCCGCGCGCAAACAACCAACTGGGCCATGACGTAACAAACTGCTCCAGCTCCGCCGCACCCTTTCGCGCTTCCGCTTCCCTGGCCGCCAGCCGCTTCCAACGCCTCGCCACTTCACTCGCCGGATAGCTCAAACTTGGCGTGTTCACCACCGTATATAGATGTTCCGCAAACCGCGCGCTCACGCCTTCACCTGCCGCAAACTCCGCCAGCGAAGCGTCCGGCTTCCCCAGCGCGGCGCGATGCGCGAACTCCCAAGCCGCGAAAAAGCCTTTACGATATTTGTCCAGCCCGAAAGAATTCCCGCCTTCCCCGGAGACAGTGCGGAATCCCGCGGCCGCATAGATGTCTTTAATGCGCGAAATGGCCGACAGCTCAAAGCCCGTCTTACCCGGATGCCCGTAAAACTCAATCGGACCCGCGCCAATCACCGCATGGTCCGCAACCAGCTTGGCCGATTCCAGATAGCGCTCCAAACTCGCGTCCTGCATGAACTGCACATCGCCGAAGTTCATGAAGCCTTCGCCGCCCACCGAATCGTTGGCGAAATCGCGCCCCAGCTCCAGATCGATCCCTGTCAGATCGCGAACCGAATAGGCATACTCGCCGCCCGTCAACCGGCGCACTGTCACCCTGCCCGGATCGCCCGCGTTGCGGTTCGCAAAGCTGCTCAGTTCCGCTTTCACCCAACTCGCCGCATGCCCGCGCTGTTCCACGGAAGGCTGCGGCAACCCCTTCGGCGGCATGCGATTCTGGTCCAGCACCGCGGCCACTTTCTGCCACGCGGCGAAGTTGTCGCCCACCGGGCTCGCCGTCAGCTTGGTCAGGCTGATGCCGCCCATGGGCTTCGCGCCGTGGCATGAAAAGCAATATTGCTCGAAGATCGGTTGGGGGGCGGGCGCGGGAACGTCAGGTGCGGCCAACGCGCGAACGCACAAGCCGGCGGCTACTACACCGCCAACTCCCAGCAAGCCCACACGCACACTCCACAGAGAGCTCATAACGGGTAGCGACAATTATATCGTTAGCCGCGCGATTTCTGAAGCCAAGCTTCCAGTTCCGGTGCCAAAGCGGACGTCACCGTAACCATCTCGCCGCTTGCCGGATGCGCAAATTGAATGCTGTGCGCATGCAGAAAATAGCGGCCCAACTCCGAAGGCGGCGCGCC
Organism: Bryobacterales bacterium; assembly: GCA_038229155.1. Classification (GTDB taxonomy): domain Bacteria; phylum Acidobacteriota; class Terriglobia; order Bryobacterales; family Bryobacteraceae; genus JALYXI01. Next base: position 4,522 of record JBBROT010000117.1, read on the forward strand.
ATAGAGCTTGTCCCCCACCACCGGATGACCGATGCTCGAAAGATGCACGCGGATCTGATGCGTTCTCCCCGTTCCGATCAGCACCTCAAGCAGCGTTTGCCCCGCCAGCCGCTCCCGCACGCGATACTCGCTCCAAGCCGCGCGACCCGTAGTCAGGCGTGAGGTCATGCGTTCGCGCCGCACCGGGTCGCGCGAAATCGGCTTCTCAATCCGCCCCGTCTCCGCCGCCACCAGCCCATTCACCAGCGCCAGATAAATCTTGCGCACCTTCCGCCCCGCAAACTGCTCCGCCAGCGCCCGATGCGCGCGATCCGTTTTCGCCACCAGCAACACGCCGCTTGTGAACCGGTCCAGCCGATGCACAATGCCCGGCCTCAGTTCGCCCCCCACCTGGGAGAGCCGCGAAAAGTGATGCAGCAGCGCATTCACCAGCGTGCCGGAATGGATCCCCGCGCCGGCATGCACCACCATCCCGGCAGGCTTATCGATCGCCACCAACTCGTCGTCTTCATACAAAATACTCAGCGCGATATCTTCCGCTTCAGCCTTCAGCGGAGTGGCCGGCGCAGGCTCCGTCTCCACCCGCTCGCCACCTCGCAACGTGAAGGAGGCCTTAGCCGCCGCACCGTTCACCAGCACGCGCCCCGCCCGAATCCATTCCTGCAGCCGTGCCCGGCTATGCTCCGGAAACTGGCGCGAAAGCGCGGTGTCCAGGCGCGAGCCGCTCTCGGTAGGGGGCACCAGCCACTCGGTCACCAACCACTATCATGAAGCATGCGATGGTTGGCGCTTCTGGCGCTTCCGGCTCTCTGGGCGCAAAGCCCCAACATCGCCACCGTGGAAACCACAGCCGACGCCTTCATCCACAACGGCAAGCTGGACGGCACCGCGGAAATTCTGGAAGCCTCCTCGCCCACGGACGCCGTACTGCTCCGCTTCCGAACAGCCCTGATTGAAAAATGGAGCGTCCGCAAGGCGGTAGTGGCATTCCACGTCCCCAAAGGTACCGAGCCGCCGACTCAGGTCATCGTCTCCGGCATCGAGGAAGCCTGGACCCAAGGTCCCTCCAAACCACCGCGCTTGGCCGAAGGCGTCCCCGCCCCCACACACCCGCTCAAAGACGATTGGATCACCTTCGAAGTGCCCCCAAAAATCGCCGCCGCATTGGCCAGCGGCCAATATGCTTCCATTGCCATTTCCGTTCCAACCGGAGCGCATCTGTCTATCCACTCCCACCGAACCGGCCAATTCATGCCCTATCTGCTGGTGCGTGGCGAACGCGCGAAATGAGTAAAACTCGTAGCGTGGCTTCCCGTTTCACGCGGCTCATGGCCCGGAATCCGGCTCGCTTGAAATCGGCGTGCTTGCGCCACTCGGCTGGCACTGCTTTGGAACGCAATTGAGGTCGCCTTTCACGACCGCGACACCTCCGGCAAATACACCGTGGCCCAGGTCATCGGTTTGGTATTTCCCGATTATCGGGAGTATGCCAGGACCATCCTGAAAGGCACCGGCGAATCGCTTCCCACAGGCACCTTTCCAGTCGGCACGCTATCGTACAAAAGCAAAACGCTGGCAACAGGTCAATCAGCGGGGTGGCGATCCTTTTGGGGCAGCCCCCCAGCGTTTTACAACTCTCGGTGAGGCTCCATGGAGGCCTCCAGATGTTATTGCATGGAATCGTAGCTCAGTTTGAGAGTGAAGCGACGCCAATACGAAACTAAGAGTGGACGAGAAGAGCTGCCAACTGGGCAACGCCTCCATTGGACCGGACCATCTCCTGATCTGGTGGCACTTCTGGAAAACTCTATCGAATGGGGCTTGACTCCAGCCGGACAGCTTTGCCGGCTTCGAACTGAAGCTCACTTGGCTGAGACCGCACCCTGCGTGCGCAGCCATTCCACTAGCTCCCGGTTGCCGTTTCGCTCCGCCGCATCGAGCGCGGTAAGGCCATCGTAACCAACCCAGTTCAACTCCGCCCCGTGTCTCAGCAGCAAGTTCGCTGCTTCAAGCTGGCCACCGTGGCAGGCGCTCCAAAAGGCATTAGTCACGTCGTCCAGGGTGGGTGCCGGTTCGCTCGCCAGATACTCCTGCACCCGATCGATCAAGCCGAGTGCCGCGGCCTGCCAAAGGGTGGCACGTGCTCCGCGCTCAATCAACCTGCGAGCGGCGCGCCATTGTCCAAATGCCACAGCGTCCGCAAGTGGCGTACCCCCACCGATCACCGCTCCCGGTGCCTCCAAATTCGCGCCATGGTCCAGCAGCGCATCGAGCGCATCTAGATCATCGCTGCTGGCCGCCCAGTGAAGCGGAGTCTCGGAATGGCGGCCCTGAAACGGCGCATTCACGTCAGCTCCCCGCTCGATCAATGCCGCAATCGTCTCCCGGACACGGGGAAAGTGGCCCGGCCAGTCCGTCGCAATATGAAGCAAGGTGCGCTCACCATCCATCCTCGAGTGAACAAGGCTCGCATCCGCCGAAACAAGCAGGTTCAACATCGCCAAATCCCCGGTGCGAATCGCCTCGACTATATCGTTCGGCATGCCCTTCAGAATAGCGGGTGCCTTCGCGCGGCGTTATGCTCGAGAGGTGATGGTCACCATCGAGCTCGATCATGAAGACGACGGACGCTGGATTGCGGAAGCGTTGGAGTTGCCGGGCGTGATGTGCTACGGCCAGACGCGCGAGAAAGCTATCAGCAACACTGCGCGCATAGCGATCAAGGTAATCGCGGACCGCATCGCTCATGGGGAAATGCCCTCCTCGGCGCTTGCCGTTTCGTTTACGCTGTTGCCATCATTTTGACTCGTGACGAGAAAGGCGTTGAAGCGGAAGCCGAGGGCCGGGCCAAACTTACTGCGGCTTATGAACAATTCATGGCCGCTGACGGCAGCGAAAACGAGCTTGGTAAAGAACTGATTCACGCGATCTTCGGAACGGATGCAATTGCCGAAGATCCGCTCTTGCTAACCTGCCACCGCCAGGAGCAACTTCCTCAGCCTTTGGGTTTGATTGGCGCTAATCCAGATCCGGTTGGGATTGCGGGTCGAACAACGGCGTTTGCGGGCTTTCCAACGGGCTGATAATTCTCACCTTCATGAACCGGTTTTGGCCCAAGAGCCTGGGGCTGATAAGTCTTGTTGAGATAATCCTGTTGATGGAATCTTTTCTCGGCCATAACTTACTCTCCGCCTTCATTGTATCGAAAGAACTCGATTCCTAATATTTCGTCGCCCAGAACCAAAATTCCCGCAGTCAGATCGACAGGCTCTACAAACGCACCATCATCGTCCAACATCCAAACCTGTTCGATGTAAATCTCGGGTTGAGCGGGGTTGCTCGAAGCGAAGGAAGCTGTCGAATACAGCCCGCCAATTCTGCGGCCATCCTTTAAATGCACGATGACCCAAGATACCTCCCGTCGGCCGAATACGTCATCCCACACACGGCAATTTGGGTGTGGCACTCGCCTAGCCAACCACGATTGCCTTCACGCCCCCAAAAACAAAATTGGCCACAGAGCCGGAGCAACAATCAGCACCAGCAAGAAGGACAAGTACCAGGTTGCCGGCCACATTTTTCCCGACCCCATCCGCCAAATCAGCCAGAAGAGAGCGACAAAGTTCAACGCGCTATAGGCGACCGCATCGTAAAGAGACTTTGAAAAGTCGCGCCGCTCCGAGGGAATGAAAAGGTCGTAGACCTTCAGCGAAATGAACCCGGGAACGAAGAAGATCAGGAACAGTGTAAAAGTGACTTGGTTTTCAAAAAGTTTTTCCATTTGGGACCGCGCTCCGGTTTCTTTTGCACCCTAACGCGGCGGTTCAAAATCCCGGAATGCCGCGCGACCCCGGTATCACCACCAACATTTCACTGGCCCCTTCCGTCCTGCAAATTCACTCACTCGCCCGGCTTCTGCGTTGCTCAGACTTGCGCCGCAACCTTTCCCGCACCTCTGCCGGGTTCGCCCGCTCTCCCTTTTCTAAAGAGGCCAGCCGCCGGTCCAACTCCTGCTGAAATGCTTCCAACTGCGCCGGCCGCGCAGAATCCTGCTGCTCCAGCAACCTCAGTGCTTCCCGCACCACCTCGCTCGATGAGTTGTACCGGCCCGATTCCACCTTCGCGCTGATAAATTGTTCCAGTTCCGGCGTGAGCGAGACGTTCATAGCGAAATCCTCCCACCGCCCGTACGCAATGTCAAAAAATGCCAATCTTTGCTATCGCTTCCACCCCCGCCATACCCCGCAAATCGTAAAACTGCACCCGGCAAAATTCACAATGGAACAGCGTCCCGCCCAGCAACCGCTGCGCCAGCCGGAACGGATTCCGCAACTGCCTGTCCACCCGGTCCGCCTTCACCCGCCGCTCCAGAACCGCCCCGCCGCAACACGGGCATCGCGTGTCCCGGCTGAAGTAGTTGTAAAATAAACGTTTCTGCCCGGTGCGCCGGTCGCAGGTTCGGCATCTAACAAGCACGGTATAGACCGCCCGTTCCCACAGCTTCCGGCGGGTTCTCATCATCGGTGTCCCGCAATGGTTACAAGTCGTCTTTAACTTCCTATCGCAAATCAGCATGTTGAAAGAAATTTCCGTCCACGGGGCCCGTCAGCACAACCTCAAAAATATTACAGTGCGAATTCCGCGGAATTCTTTCACAGTAATTACGGGTTTAAGTGGAAGCGGCAAATCTTCGCTCGCTTTCGACACCATCTATGCCGA
>JBBROT010000118.1:0-9220 GCA_038229155.1 Bryobacterales bacterium
CGAGGCGATTTGCTGATCCTGCATCCCGCTGGCGGCCCCCAGAACAATCCGCGCCCGCTCCACCAGACGCGCGGGCAGAGAACGTCCCCGCGCTATCTGCTCCAGCATTCCCTTTTCTTGTTTATCCAGCACCACAGGCCGGGGTTCGAACCCCGTCTCCCGCTCCAACAAAACCGCATTTTCCAACAGCTCGGGCTGCGTAAGTCATTTATTCAAAGAGGCTTTGTGTGGATGTTGAGCGCCACTCCAAGGCCGTGACTTCGCTGATCGGCTGAAACTTTGGGATCGATCCCCAGTTTGTGCCCGAGCGTGGCATGGTTCGCCGCATCACTTGAAAGTGGCCCACTCGAGCCCGACCCTCTTCAGACGCGGCTTCAAGCCCCGGTACCAGAGATTGTCCCGCCAGATCGGAGTCTTCCTGTGTTCGGACGGAAAAACCCAGACGCACGCTGCCATCAGCGCCGCTGTCCGTGAAGGAACCGCAACAATCCGCCGCGACGATTTCGTTTTTGGCGTATCGATAGATAACTCCCCGGTACGTGCGCTGCTCAATCAGAACCTGGAAACACTCTTCGCCGACATGACGCCGTTGCAGGCCCAGGATCTCTCCCGGTCTCATGCCCACAAAGATTGCCAAATGGTCGACCACCTAGCCTCTTAGATCCATTGCCTCAATATGTTTCTCCACCTCCTCTCGATTCATGACGCCCGTGGGCGCGGATTCGGCCTGCCGGGGAATGTAGAGCGCGAGGGTAGGGTCACGTTCGACGTATCCCTGCGCCATGGCCAGCTTAAAGAGGGCGCTTCGATCCCACCTTAGGTTCGCCACTGTGCTCTTCGAGTCTGTCTTCGCCTTATCTCTTTCGCGCGAAGGCGTGTTCCGCACGGTCGGCGGACGCACCAGCGCCGAACAGCGAATCGCCCTTGGGCGCGGAGAGCGGCGGGAAGCTTTCCGCCATCATTCATTCCGGCCTCACGGCAACCACATCGCACGGGCGCTACGCTGAACAGTGCACCTTTCCAGCACGGCACCTTTACGCGTCGCCGAATGCTGATTGGGCAGAAGATCGTCTACCTGGATACGGTCGCCAACACTTGGATGCGCGCTCCCGGCGAATCCATCGGCACCTTCGCTCTGGAATCGGCCATGTATGAACTCGCCTATGAGTTGCACCTGGACCCGATTGAGGTCCGCCGCTTGAACGAACCCGAACGCGATCCCACCAAGGGAACTCCGTTTTCAAGCCGCCTACTCAGCAAGGCCTATCGCCGGGGCGCGGAAAAATTCGGATGGAAGACGCGCAATCCCCAGCCCCGCTCCCAACGCGATGGCAAATGGCTCATCGGCCAAGGTGCCGCCACCGCCTACTATCCGTTTTTCCGGTTCCCGCAAAGGCCAAAGTATGCCTCTTCGCGGACGGCAAGGCCGTTGTGAAAACTCCCGCGGCGGAGATGGGATGAGTGCCGCGACCGTTCAAATCCAGCATGCCGCGGATCGATTGGGGCTCCCGCTTGAGCTCATCTCCATTCACTATGGCGATTCACACTTGGCGGAAACGCCGTTGATGGCCGGCGGTTCGAATCAAACAGCCACCATCTTCGCGGCCGTGCAGGCGGCGGTCGAACAGGTACACCGCGAAATGCTGAAACTGGCTCAGAAAAATTCGGCCTCGCCGCTGGCGGGCGCGAAATACGAACAACTGATGGCGCGTGACGGCGGCCTCTATCGAACTGGCGGTCACGGTTCAGGGGCAACGTACACCGCAATTCTCCGGGGAGCAAACAAGGATTTTCTCGAAGTGGAGCAAGATCGGGCGCGCCACCGGAAATGATGAAATACTCCATGGCTTCCTACGGAGCCCAATTCTGCGAAGTACGGGTGCATGAGGAAACCGGAGACCTGCGCATCTCTCGTTGGCTCTCTTCCATAGATTGCGGCAAGGTGGTGAATCCTAAAAACCGCCACCAGCCAGTTTCGCGGCGGCATCGGCATGGCCCTCATGGAGGAGATCCTCCTTAGATGAACGGCGAGGCCGGATCATGAATCCCTCACTAGCCGAATATCACGTTCCGGTGAACCTGGACATCCCCGATATCGAGATCGATTTCCTCAATATTCTCGATGAGCACACCCCGTACGGAGCGCGTGGAATCGGCGAGATCGGCATCACGGGACCCGCGGCCGCAATTGCCAACGCCGTGTATCACGCAACCGGGAAGCGCGTCCGGGAACTACCCATTACTCTCGACAAACTGATGTAAGTTCGCGCGGACGCGTCTTGCGATGTGAGACGATTCGACTTACATCGTCAGTGCCGCCGTCTCAGAAAAAACCGGAGAACGACCTCGTCCAATCCGTGCAGCGGGCTTGCAAAATCCTCCAGGTCTTTCGTGAGGATCAGGAGGTATTGCGCCTGCGCGATATCGCCAAACGCAGTTCGTTGCACAAAGCCACCGCATCCCGTCTGGTCAGAACGCTGGAGAGCGAAGGGATGGTGGAACGGCTCGGTGACGACCGCTTTCGCAGTCTGGTTCGCGTGCCTTCGAAGCGCCGCTACCGCATCGGTTTCGCCACCCGCGGAGTGGATACCGCCTTCAGCCGCGCCGTAACGGCCAGCGTTCAGCGCGCGGCTGAAGAAGCGGGCATGAATCTGATCACCATCAGCAACCACAGAAGCGCTGTCACGGCGCTGCGCAATGCGGAAATGCTCATCCGGGAACATGTAGATCTGGTGATTGAATTTCAGAGCCATCAACGCGTTGCCTCAACTATCGCGGCGCGCTTCCTATCCGCCGGCATTCCGGTGATCGCTCTTGAAATTCCGCATCCCGGTGCCACGTTCTTCGGTGCCAATAATTATCAGGCTGGCTTGCTCGGCGGCCGTGCCAGCGGGCGCTGGGTGAAGCGCCACTGGGGCGGCGTGGTGGAAAGTATTCTGCTAATTGAAGAGAGCCTGGGCGGCCCTTTGGTCAAGCTTCGTGTCACCGGAATGCTAGCCGGGCTGCGCGAACTGGTGACCGGAATCGAGCCGGTACCCATCTTTGAAATCGACGCGCGCGGCAGTCTGGAACGTGCCATGGAAGCGGTGCGCCGGCACCTGCGAAGGGTGCCCAAGCGCCGCACCATCGTCCTTGCCGGAAATGACCCCATGGCCATCGGAGCGGTGCGCGCCTTCGAAGAGTGCGGCCGTTCAGATCAGTGTTGTGCCGTCGGTCAAAACGGCAGTCTTGACGCTCGTGAGGAATTACGCCGGGGCAATTCTCCGCTCATCGGTTCGGTGGCCTATTTCCCCGAGCGCTACGGCGATGAGATCATCCGCCTGGGCCTTTCGATTCTGTCCGGTCACTCCGTGCCGCCGGCTGTATTTACCCGCCACGAACTGGTCACCCACGACAACGTGAACCGCATGTATCCACTGGATGGAATCTTGCCGGAGTGCCTGGTGGAATCGCTACTCCCTTAGCGGAAATTCCGTCTTGTATCGTGAGACGTTCTGTCCGCCCGTTTCATACATTGACGGGCGGCGCGAAATGCGAAAGCGTCTATCGCAAAGCCTCTTGGCCACCTAACGGATCGTCTCCGTCCCTGGCCGAAAACCAAGGCGTTTCAGAGGGCGACGATGATGAAGGCAGTTTCGCAGATGGCAAGAGTAAGTTCGGCACTCGTTTTGATTTTGTGCGGCTTACTGGAATTGAAAGCACAAGTGGCGAGTGGCAGCATCGGCGGTCTGGTAACCGATCCATCCCGCGCGGCCGTGCCGCAGGCTCGAATCGTTTTGATCAATCAGGGCACCAGCGTCGAACGCGAGACGCGGTCCGATTCCAGCGGAAATTATCTCTTCCCACTGGTGGCGCCGGGCATCTACACCATCCGCGCGGAAGAGAAAGGCTTCACCTCTTCTGAAGTGAAAGCGTTTGAAATTCAAGTCGCCCAGCAGATCAAGCAGGATTTCCAATTGGTCCTGGGTGACACAGCGACCAAGCTTGAGGTGACCGCCACCGCGGCGGTTCTCGACGCCCGTAGCGCGGAAGTGGGACAAGTCATCGGCACAAGAGAAGTGGTGGAACTCCCTCTGAACGGCAGAAACTATTTCGATCTGGCGAAGCTGACGCCGGGCGTGACGGAGTTGGGAACATCGTCTCAAAGCAACGGGCTCTCCATCAACGGCCAGCGCGCCAACCAGATCAGCTTCTTCTTCGACGGCGTCGATACCCGGACAGAAACCAGCGGCCGGCCCGCCTTCACACCGTCCATCGAAGCCATCCAGGAATTTAAGGTCCAGGAGAATAGCTTCGCCGCCGAATACGGACGCAATCCTTCAGCCATCAATTTGACGCTCCGCCCCGGGACCAACAATTTTCACGGCAGCGTGTTCGAGTTCCTGCGTAACAACAGATTGGACGCGCGAAGTTTCTTTTCGCCAAAGGTCGATCCCCTCCGGCGCAATCAGTTCGGCGCTGTGGTCAGTGGACCCATCAAGCGCAACAAGACTTTCTTCATGGGCAACTATGAAGGTCTGCGCACACGGCGTGCGAACACGCTATTCCTCACGGTGCCCACCGATGCGCAGCGTGCCGGCAACTTCGCTGGAGGGCCCATTATTTACGACCCCGCAACATACAACGCCACCACCAACCAACGCCAGCCGTTCCCCGGAAATGTGATCCCGAAAGATCGCTTTGGCCTGATCGGCAATTCGACGTTGAAATATTTTCCCGCGCCCAATGCATCCGGCTCCGCCGCTTATAACTACATTGCCGGTGTCTCCGCCATCAGCGATGGCGATCAAGGCCATACGCGGGTTGACCACACGTTTAGCGAATCCGATAGTCTCTTCGCGCGCTATTCCTATAGCAAATCCGGAACCTTCAGCCCCAGCGGACTCCCGCAAACAGGCAGCGCGGAAGATAACCTGGCCCATAGCGTGACCGTTCAGGAGTCGCATATCCTATCGCCCACCAAAGTGAATCAGTTCCGCCTGGCCTGGACTTACTTCGACACCATTGTCGTGTTCCCCACCGTGGCTCAGAACATCACGCGAAGCGACTTTGGATTGCTCAACCTGAGCCCTCCTACCAACGCCTTCGGTGTGCCGCAAATCGTAGCGGCGGGGTTGAGCACCATCGGATCGAATCCGTTTCAGCCCGGCGGGCAACGGGAAAACATCTATTCGCTTGCCGATGATTTCAATTGGATTCGCAGCACCCACAGTTTGAAATTCGGCTTCGATGGCCGTTATTTAAGACCGGCCTCCCGCATTCAGCAAACGCCGAACGCAACGCTCTCCTTTGAAAATCGATTCACGAATCAGCCCGGAGTCAGCGGCACCGGAAGCGCGATCGCCGATCTTCTTCTTGGCCTTCCTTACACTATCCGCGCCACGCAGTTAGGGGAGAGCAATGGCCAGGTAAGCCTCAAATATTATTCATACGGTTTCTACGCGCAGGATGAAATTCGCGTCACGCCCAAGCTGGTGGTCAACGTGGGTCTGCGCTACGAATACCAGACGCCTTATAACGAGCGCTTTGGAGACTTGGCCCGTTTCGACTACGTGAATTCCAAATTCATCAAGCTTGGCCAAGGCGTCGACAGCTTGAACAATGCCGACACTAATAATTTCGCGCCGCGCCTGGGCATCGTGTATTCGGTCAATCCGAAGACGGTCGTCCGCACGGGAGCGGGCGTGTTTTTCGGCTCGCCGCGCGGCTCGGAGTTCGGTTCCTTTCAACTCTCTCCGCCCTTCGTGATCGATACCACTCTTACTTCGAACGCCCTGGTGCCCAATCTGATCGGCCGCGCTTTTCCGCTCCCGAGCGTGCGCACTGCGTCGGGCCAGATTGCGCTCTCGCCGAACACCAATGTCTTCACGCTCGATCCGAACTTCCCCACCAATTACACCTATCAGTGGAACTTCACCGTTCAGCGCGAACTGGCGAATAACTGGCTCCTGGAAGCCGGCTATGTGGGGAACAGTGCCCATCGTTTAACCGGGCGCGATCTGGTGAACCAGGCGCTGCCCGATGTTGACCCCGCGCATCCCACGCCCGTGAATAGCCGCCGCCCCAACCAGAATATTGGCGATGTCAGCTTCGTGAAGGCGCTGGACCAATCGAATTATCATTCGCTCGAAGTAAAACTGAACAAGCGCTTCTCGAGGGGCCTTTCCGTAATCGGCGCATACACGTACTCCAAGGCCATGGGCATTGGCGGAGCACTTTCAGGCGATCAGTCGCGCGGCCAGGATGAGCACAACCGCGCATCGGAGTACGGGCCGCTGGAATTCAACCAGAAGCATCGGCTGACCCTCGCCTGGGTTTATGAATTGCCTTTCGGTTCAGGCAAATCTTTCGGCGCGCATCTGCCCGGGCCTGTGTCATACGCCGTCAGCGGCTGGTCGTTCCAGGGAAACTTCACGGCCCATTCGGGCTTTCCGCTGACGCCTTCGTCCAGCGTTTCGTCGAATGTCGGCAGGCAGGATTTGAATCGTTCGGACCGTTTGTGCGACGGCAACCTTGACCCGGCCGCGCGCTCCTTGAACCGCTGGTTCGATACTTCCTGCTTCCCCAACCACGCCTTTGGCAAGTTCGGCAACTCCGGCAACGGCGTTATCCTGGGGCCCGGCCTGGTCACTCTGGACATGACAGGCATGAAGAATATGCGCATTCCTTTGCCAGGCAGGGAGGCGGGTACGCTGCAGTTTCGCGCGGAGTTTTTCAACTCCTTGAACCACGCATCGTTTGCCGACCCCAACCTCACTTCCGGCACCGCACAATTCGGCGTCATCCGCGCCACCAGGGTCAATGGCCGTGAAATCCAACTCGCTCTTAAATTTCTGTTCTGAGGCTTGAATGAATCGATCTCTCGAATCCCCCATGGTGGAGACTTGCGCCGCGCCTGTCATTGAGCGGCGCAAACCTCTCACCGCGAAGGTTGGAATTTTTGGCGTGGGCCACCACGCATATTGGCCACAGTTCGAAGGCCTGCTGGATGAGATGCACCGCAAGCAGGCCGTGTTTGCGGATAAGGTCCGCGCGCGCGGCGTTCAGGTAACGGATTTTGGATTGGTGGACGATGCCCGTTCCGCTTATCGCCTGCGCGACAAGTTGAAGGCAGCCTCGCTCGATTTGATCTTCTGCGACATGGTGACATACGCCACATCGGCCACCTTCGGCGCAATCGTCCGGGATGTGGATGTTCCCATCGTGCTGGTTGCGCTGCAGCCGTTAAAGGCGATGGATTACAGCCGCGCGTCCACATACGTGCAACTGTGCAATGACGATTTCTGCTCCATACCGGAGTTCATGGGCGTTGCCATCCGCATGGGAAAACGCGCGCCAGGCATGATCCTGGGCACGCTCGAAGACGATCCGGAAGCGGACGAAGAGATTGCCGAGTGGTGCCGGATTGCATGCGTGCTGCACGATTTGAAGAACGCCCGCATCGGGCACTTCGGCCACGTGCTGGAGAACATGCTCGACATGCAAACCGATCATACGGCCCTCACCGCGGCGTTCGGATGCCATGTGGTGCAAACCGAACCGGATGATCTGATGCGGCACTTCCGCAGTGTCTCCGGCCCGGACATAGAAACAATGAAACGGCGCGTGCTGGACATCTTCGATACGCCCGATCCCAAGTCCGATCCCATCACGAGGAAGCTCACGCCTGAGGACTTGGACATCTCCGCGCGCGTAGCTGTCGCACTGGAGCGATTCACAAACGAATACGAACTCGATGGACTGGCATATTACTACGAGGGCGAGCCCGATAGCCCCATGCGCCAACTGGTCACGAACCTGATTGTCGGAAACTCGCTACTCACCGCCGCCGGCTTTCCCATGTGCGGCGAATCCGATCTGAAGACTTGCGTCGCCATGCTGATCGAAGATCGCCTGGGCATTGGCGGCAGCTTCGCGGAGTTTCATCCTATCGATTTCAAAGAGGGCTTCGCACTGGTTGGCCATGACGGGCCGCATCACCTGAACATCGCGGATGGCAGGCCGGTATTGCGCAGTTTGACGAAGTATCATGGCAAGCCCGGGTCAGGGGCCAGCGTGGAATTTCGAATTAAAGAAGGGCCCATCACCATGCTCAGCATCGGCATGACGGGAGAGAACCGCTTCAAGTTTGTGATCGCGGAAGGGAAGAGCGTTCGCGGACCCATCCCACCCACGGGCAACACCAACACGCGCGGCTTCTTCGAACCCGATGTGAAAACGTTTCTCAAACGCTGGGTGGTGGAAGGGCCCACGCATCACTTCGCGCTCGGCATCGGACACCATGGCAGGTCCATTGAAAAGATCGGTGAACTGCTCGGGCTTCCCACTGCGTTCATCTCTCAGGAGCCGCGCCGGTGGTAACGAGTTGGTCGCGCCGCGCACTGTTTCGTGCCACGGGAGCGGCGGCCGCGTTGCTGGCCGATTTCGATCTGCGCGGCCAGGCAGCGGAGCGGCAGCCAGTTGCACCCGACATCTCTCAGCCCAGCGCGTTCAAGCGGGTCACGCTTGAAATCAGTCTGAAGCCGTTCTTCGATTTGAATGATCAGGCCATCGTCAAGGTCAGCGAAGAAATCTTCCGTTCCTGGGCACCTCTGTTGCGGCGTTGCGATTCCTGCAGCCTGATGTTATGGGCTGCGGATGGCAGCGAAATTCTGGAATATCGCGGCAACCTGCAAGACAAATTCGATTGGGCGCGCTACCTGGGTGATGCCAACCCGCCCACTCCTCCGCCCGCGAACGACCCTGACCGCAAAGGCGGACATGGCCGAAATTGGCTCTACCGGCAAGACCCGCCGCGGATGACTTACGGCGATTTGAAAAGGATTACCCGCATCCTGCGCGAAACCGGTGTGCGAATGACCGGCAAGCCCGTTCAATTGGGTGCCACTTTTGACCCCGGCGGAGAGTTCGCTGTTTCAGATTTCAAATTCAACCGGCACAAAGAAATCGCGCGCCTGGGCACGCGCGGGCCCAACACATGGGTGGATTGCACGTCCACTCTGCATGCCGATTCACGCGCCTACGCGGGCTTCCCGAAAGGCATCCCGGAAGGCACGCCCTTCGGCACGTATCTGGGCCGCCAAAGCCAGCACTTCCTGAAGGACCTGGGCTTCGATTACATCTGGTTTTCGAATGGGCTGGGCTTCGCGCACAACGCATGGGATGTTCGCGGACCTCTGTTCGATGGCAAGGTATTCAATGCCGCTCCGGCCGCCAAGAC
>JBBROT010000119.1:0-9119 GCA_038229155.1 Bryobacterales bacterium
CCAAAAGGGTCCAAGCTCCTTGTGAGAGACGACTTATGATTGGAATGAGAACCATCCTCGCGGTGGCCGACAACAGTGGAGCGCGCCGGTTGAGCTGCATCCTCCCCCGTGGCGGCGACCTCGGGCTGCGCGCGGGTTTGGGCGATGTTGTCACCGCCGCCGTGAAGGAAGCAACCCCGGATTCAAGCATCAAGAAAGGCAAGGTCGTTCGCTGCGTGATCGTGCGCATGCGCAAAGAGCATCGCCGCAAAGATGGAAGCTATATCCGTTTCGACGAAAATGCCGCCGTCCTGATCAATGAAGTGAATGAGCCCATCGGGACGCGCGTTTTCGGTCCTGTCGCTCGCGAATTGCGCGACAAGCGCTTCATGAAGATCGTATCCCTTGCCCCGGAGGTGATCTAAGTCATGGCGGCTCAGAAACACGAACGCGTCCGCATCCGTCTGAAGCGCAACGATCAGGTCAAGGTGATTGCCGGACGCGATAAAGGCAAAGTCGGCCGTATCCTCGATATCGATGAGAAGAAAGGGCGCGTACTGGTGGAGCATGTCGGCATGATCAAGCGCGCCACGAAGCCCAACCCGCAGAAGCAGATCAAGGGCGGTATGGCCGAGCGTGAAAGTTCAATCGCGGTCTCGAACGTGATGATCGTCGACGGAGCGGGCAACACCTGCCGCATCGGCACCAAAGTCGAAGATCTGGGGAATGGCAAGACACGCCGCGTGCGCGTGAGCCGGAAGACCGGTCAAAGTCTGGATAAGAAGTAGTTGCCCCTGAGTCAATAAGAGAACAAAACATGGCAGCCCGTTTAAGAAAACACTATACCGACACCGTTGTCCCGGCTCTTACCAAAGAGTTCGGTTACAAGAACATCATGGGTGTCCCCAAGCTCGACAAAATTTCCATCAACATCGGTCTCGGCGAAGCTACACAAAACGCCAAGCTGATGGATAAGGCCGTCGCCGAACTTGCCGCCATTGCCGGCCAGAAACCGGTCATCACCAAAGCCAAGAAATCTATCGCCGCCTTCAAGCTGCGCGAAGGCATGGCCATAGGCTGCATGGTCACTCTCCGGGGCGACCGTATGTTTGAATTTTTCGATCGTCTGGTTAATATTTCTCTCGCCCGCGTGCGCGATTTCCGCGGCGTCTCAAGCAAGAGCTTCGACGGGCGCGGCAACTATACGCTCGGCGTCAAAGATCAGTTGATCTTCCCTGAAATCGATTATTCCAAGGTGGATAAAACCCTTGGAATGAATATCTCCATCACCACCACCGCGCGTACCGATCAGGAAGGCATCGCGCTGCTCAAGAACATGGGCATGCCGTTCCGGCAGTAAGACACAACACAAGGATTCGACGATGGCCACCACCGCAAAAATCGCAAAAGATCTGAAGAAGCCGAAGTTCAAATGCCGTCACCGCAACCGTTGCTGGCGTTGTGGGCGGCCCCGCGGCTTCCTGTCCAAGTTCGGTATCTGCCGACTGTGTTTCCGGCAGTTGGCGTTAAATGGTGAAATTCCGGGTGTGACGAAGGCGAGTTGGTAGCCGTAACAGGAGTGAATGAATGACAAGTGATCCTATCGCCGATATGTTGACCCGGGTGCGCAACGCCATCGCGGCGCGCCATCCGAAGGTCGATGTGCCGGCCTCCAAACTTAAGACTGAAATCGCGCGCATCATGAAGGAAGAGGGCTATATCGCCAACTTCAAAGTTGCCGAAGAAGGTCCGAAGAGCGTCATCAAGATTTATTTGAAGTACGGTTCCGACGGTGTGCCGGTGATCACTCACCTGAAGCGCGTTTCGCGGCCCGGTTGCCGTTCCTACGTCGGGCAGGACGATATCCCCCGCGTGCAAGGCGGCCTGGGGATCAATATCCTCACCACACCCCGCGGTGTGATGACCGGTCGGCATGCCCGCAAGGAAGGCGTGGGCGGCGAACTGTTGTGCAGCATCTGGTAAGGGTTTAGGAAACTAAAGGGAATTATGTCGAGAGTGGGTAAAAAGCCGATCCCCTTGCCGCAGGGCGTCAAGGTAACCATGGGCGAACAACTTGAAGTGCAGGGTCCCAAAGGCAAGTTGAGTGTTCCGGTTCCTTCGGGCATCTCCATTCAGCAGGCCGATGGTAAATTGGAAATTCTGCGTGAGGGCGATCAGTATGCCGCGCTGCACGGTTTAACGCGCGCCCTGGCCGCGAACGCCGTGCAAGGCGTTTCCACCGGTTTCACGCGCGAGCTCGATATCGTGGGCATCGGCTTCCGTGCCGATCTGAAGGGTAAAGTCGCCAGCTTCACGCTCGGGTATTCGCATCCCATTGAGGTCGTGCTCCCCGAAGGCGTCCAACTAAAAATCGATAAGCAGACGCACTTGGTTCTATCCGGTTCGGACAAACAGTTGATTGGGCAAGTCGCCGCCAACATCCGCGGTCTCCGCAAGCCCGACCCTTACAAGAACAAGGGCGTGCGCTACACCGGCGAAATTTTGCGTAAAAAGGCCGGCAAGACCGGTACCAAGTAGGGATCGCAATCCGATGATCAAGAAAACTTCCAAGAACGAAATTCGCCTCCGGATCCATACGCGCATCCGCCGCAAGATGACCGGTACCGCGGAGCGGCCGCGCCTCGCGGTCTTCCGCAGTGTGGCTCACATTTATGCCCAGGTCATCGACGATGCCAAGGGTACAACCGTCGTCGCCGCCTCGTCGCTCGAAAAATCGAATCGCGACACATTCAAAACTGGCGGGAACCTCGAAGCCGCCAAAATGATCGGAAAAGCCGTTGCCGAGCGCGCCAAAGAAAAAGGCATTCGTCAGGTCGTCTTCGATCGCGGCGGATATCAGTATCACGGTCGAATCAAAGCGCTTGCCGACGCCGCCCGTGAAGCGGGACTGGAGTTTTAATGCCTGTATTGAGGAAGCGTATCGATCCGAATCAATTTAAGGATCTGAAAGAACAAGTAGTCTCTATCAACCGCGTCACCAAAGTCGTCAAAGGCGGCAAGAACATGAGCTTCTCTGCGCTCGTGGTGATCGGTGATTCCACGGCGCATGTCGTGGGCTTCGGCGTGGGGAAAGCCAAAGAGGTGCCCTCGGCCATCCGCAAAGGCATTGAAGCCGCCAAGAAAAATCTCCGGCGCATCAACATGCTCGAAAGCACCATTCCGCATCAGGTGCTCGGCAAGTTCGGCTCGGGCATGGTACTGCTCAAGCCCGCCCCCGTTGGAACCGGTGTTATTGCCGGCGGTCCGGTGCGCGCCGTCGTTCAGGCTACCGGGATTCCGAATGTGCTCACCAAATCCATCGGCTCGCACAATCCGCACAACGTCGTCAAGGCAACCATTAACGCGCTCGAACAGTTACGCGATAAGAACGTGGTCGCCGAAAGCCGCGGCCTGCTGCCGGAAACTTTCAGTGCCAAGGGCAAGGGTTAAGGACAGGTTACAATGGAAGGCAAAATCAAGATCAAGCTGGTGCGCAGTCCGATTTGCACTCCGGAGAAGCACAAAGTGATTGTCCGTTCGCTCGGGCTCAAGAAGCTGAACCAGATTGTGGAGCGGCCGGATACCGTGGGTTTCCGTGGAATGGTAAAGAAAATTCCTCACCTGCTCGAAGTGGTCGAGTAGTCAAAGACAAGGGCGCGAATAACAATGAATCTTAGTAATCTGAAACCGCCAGTCGGCCAGGTCCACCGCAAAAAGCGTGTGGGCCAGGGCATGGGCTCGGGCAAAGGTAAATTTTCCACACGCGGTGCCAAGGGTGCCCGTTCCATTTCCGGCTACAGCATCATGCGCGGTTTCGAAGGCGGCCAGATGCCGCTGCACCGCCGTTTGCCCAAGCGCGGCTTCTCGAATGCCGATTTCAAGAAGGAATTCGCCGTCATCAATCTGGCCAAGCTCGATAAGCTCGAAGGGTCGGAATTCGGCGTCGAATCCCTCATGGGTTCGGGTACCGTCAAGAAACTGAACCATGGCCTCAAGGTCCTCGGCTCCGGCGAATTGACCCGCGCCATTCACGTCACCGCCCACCACTTTTCCGAATCCGCGAAGCGCAAAATCGAAGCCGCCGGCGGCACCGCAACCGTCATCGAAGCCCGAGCTAAATTCGTTCGCGTATACGCGCAGAAGTAGGACCTGTTTTCGTCGTAAACTAGAACCCGCCGCACATGAAAATCTTTGAAGCCATTGCGAACGCGTTCCGGATTCCGGATCTGCGCAAGCGCCTCCTGTTTACGCTGGGGCTCCTCGCCGTATACCGCCTCGGCGGACACATCCCCACGCCGGGCATCAACATCAACCGTTGGGAAGAATTCTTCTCGCGGAACTCCGGCTCCATCTTCGGTTTCTTCGATCTGTTCGCGGGCGGCAACATCCGCCGGCTCACCATCTTCGCCCTGGGCATCATGCCCTACATCACGGCCTCCATCATTCTTCAACTCCTCACCGTGGTCGTTCCCACGCTTGAAAAGCTGCAGAAAGAAGGTGAACTCGGCCGCCGCAAAATCACCCAGTGGACGCGGTACCTCACCGTGATCCTGGCCATGATCCAATCCTTCGGCATCGCAACAGGCCTGCAATCCATGGAAGGCAACATCGTCATCCATCCCGGCTTCGGCTTCACGCTCCTCACCATGATTTCGCTTACCACCGGCACCGCCTTCATCATGTGGCTCGGTGAGCAAATCACGGAGCGCGGAGTCGGTAACGGCATGTCGCTCATCATCTTCGCCGGCATCGTCGTCGGGCTTCCTGGTGCAATCGGCAACATCTACACCAACGTCTTCGTCACCCACGAATGGGGCTTTATCACGCTTGCCGTCATCCTCGCGATGATGATCGCCGTGGTCGCCTTCATCGTTCTGGTGGAGCGTGGCGAACGGCGCATTCCTGTCCAATACGCGAAACGCGTCGTCGGGCGGCGTGTCATGGGCGGCCAGTCTACGCACATGCCCCTCAAAGTCAATGCCGGCGGCGTTATCCCCGTCATCTTCGCCTCCTCCATTCTGGCCTTTCCGCAAACCGTTGCCGCATTTCCCTTCGTGAAATCCAGCCCGTGGCTCTCGGGAATGCTCGGCTCAATCCGCCACGGCGAACCGCTTTACGTCCTGCTGTTCGTCGCGCTTATCATCTTCTTCTGCTTCTTCTACGTGTCCATCATCTTCAATCCGAATGAAGCGGCCGATAATATGCGCAAATACGGCGGGTTCATCCCCGGCATCCGCCCCGGCCGCAACACGTCGGATTACATGAACAACATCCTCACCAAGATCACCGTGGTGGGCGGCCTTTACCTCAGCATTCTCTGCCTGATTCCCGATATCATGATCTCCGGAATCCACTTGCAGCATCTGCCTCTGATCGGCAACTTCATCGATCAGTATTTCCCGCGCTTCATCCTCGAAGGATTGAACGTGCAGTTTTATTTCGGCGGCACCTCGCTCCTGATCGTCGTCGGCGTTGCCATGGATACCGTCAACCAGATCGAAGCGCAATTGATCATGCGCCATTACGAAGGTTTCACGCCGCGCGCTGGCCGGATTCGCGGCAGGCGCACGTCATAGCATGTCGGACGGCGAAGCGGGCGTCGGAATTCTGACCCGGCCCGAAAGCAATTCCGCCCGCGCGGCACGGCAGGCACTCGTACTCTTTGGCTCCCCGGGTTCCGGAAAGGGAACCCAGGCCAAACTCCTGGTCCAGCACTTCGGCATCCCCCAGATCTCTACCGGCGATATGCTCCGCGAGCACATCGAACAGGGTGATCAGTTGGGCCTCACCGTGCGTGACACCATGCGCGCCGGTTCTCTAGTCTCCGACGAACTCGTCAATGGACTCGTCGCGCATCGCCTCGCCCTCCCCGATACCGATCGTGGTTTCATCCTCGATGGCTACCCGCGCACACTCGCGCAAGCCGTCGTCCTCTCAAAGCTGCTCGCTTCCCTGAATATTCGCGAAATCGTTATCCACCTGGTTGTCGATTCCGACATGATCATCCAACGCATCTCCGGACGCCGCCAATGTCCGCAATGCGGCTCGCTTTACAACGCCACCTCGAAACCGCCACGCATCGCCGGCGTGTGCGATCTGGACGGGCAAAGCCTGGTCATTCGCGAAGACGATAAAGAATCCGTGGTCCGCGAGCGGTTGGCCGCATACAATCATCAAACCCGTCCTCTCATCGACTATTTCCGGCACACCGGCCGCGTCTTCGTCGAAATCGATGGGTCCAGCGAATCGCCCGCCGCCCTCTTCGAGAGGATTCGCGACATCCTGTGCCTTCACGGCATGTCAAGCTGAAAGCAGGCCCCATGATTATTCGAAAAACAGCCGAAGAACTGGAGAAGATGCGCCGCAGCGGCCTGCTCGTCTACCAGATTCTCCAAACGCTGGGCCGGATGGCTACCGAAGGCGTCTCCACGCAGGATCTCGAAATCGCGGCCGTAAAGATGATGGCCGATGCCGGCGCGAAGCCCGCCTTTCAAGGCTATTACGTCCCCGCCGCCGGCGAGCGCTACAAATACGTGCTCTGCACTTCTGTCAATGAAGAAATCGTGCACGGCATGCCTTCGCCCAAGCGAATCCTGAAAAACGGTGACATTCTCTCTATCGATACCGGCGTCCAACTCAACGGCTTCTATGGCGATTCCGCCCTCACCGTCGGCATCGGGCAAATCAGCGACCAGGCCAAGCGCCTGATGAAGGTCACCGAAGATTCGCTCGAACTCGCCATCGACTGCGTGCGCGAAGGCAATCGCCTCTCAGACGTCTGCGAAACCGTGGAGCGCTATGTGACTTCGAACGGTTTCTCCGTGGTGCGCGAATATGTTGGTCACGGCATCGGTTCTCAACTGCACGAAGAGCCGCAGGTTCCGAACTATGTCGACCGGAAAGGCGACAATCCCCGCCTTCGCGAAGGCATGGTTCTCGCCATCGAACCCATGGTAAACGCCGGAAAAGCCGCCACCAAAGTCCGCAAAGACAAGTGGACCGCCGTAACCCAGGACAACTCCTATTCCGCCCATTTCGAACACTGCGTCGCGGTCACGAAAAATGGCCCTTGGGTCCTGACGCGTCCCTAACTTAGTATGCGAGCAAAGAAAATCACCGTCGCGCTGCCCGGCAATCAACTCGAAGAAGTCCGCTCTTTGGTGAAGTCAGGCCAATCGGCTGGTGTATCGGAATTCGTGAGCCACGCGCTGGCTATAGCTTTAGCCGATGCCGCTGGCTGGCGCGAAATGCTCGACCAGGCGCTTCAGGAAACTGGCGGACCTTTGAGCCAACAAGAGCGGGAGTGGGCCGACGCCATGCTTTCGCAGAACAACTGCACTTCGCCGCCGCGCGAGACATCGTGACCGCCTATGCCAAGGCTGCTCTATCGCAAAACTTCAGCATTCGGCTTTCCATTCGGCAAATCTTTGGTTATACTGGTCAATGCCCGACGCACGCGTGTTGGAAGAGCTTCCTAGTCTGATGTACCGGCTGGAACTCGACAACAAGGCTCAGGTTTTGGCGCACGCCGCCGGGTCGGCGCAAAAAAATTTCGTACGCTTGCTTCCGGGTGACCGGGTCCAAGTAGAATTGGCTGCGGATGACCTGACCCGCGGTCGCATCGTCAGAAAATTATAGGAAATGGTGAAGTAATGAAAGTTCGAGCAAGCGTGAAGAAAATGTGTGACAAATGCAAAGTGATCAATCGCGAAGGCGTCGTCCGCGTCATTTGCACCAATCCCAAGCATAAGCAGCGGCAAGGTTAAAAATCGATGGCACGTATCGCTGGTGTAGATCTTCCCAACAAAAAGAGAGCCGAAATCGGCCTCACTTACATTTACGGAATCGGCCGGACCCGTTCGAAGTCGCTCCTCTACCGGGCCGGAATCGATTTTGACAAGAAAATCGCCGATCTGACCGAAGACGAAGTAAACAAGGTCCGTAACATCCTTGAAGAAGAGGGCGCGGTCGAAGGCGATCTCCGGAAGGAAGTTTCGCTCAACATCAAGCGGCACATCGAAATGGGTTCGTATCGCGGTCTGCGGCACCGCCGCGGTTTGCCCGTGCGCGGCCAGCGCACCCACACCAACGCTCGCACACGTAAAGGTCCGCGCCGCGGCACCGTAACCAATAAGAAAAAGGCGGGTGTGAAGTAAGCATGGCCAACAAAGCTGACGCAAAAGTAACAAAGGGCGGCGCAGCCGCTAAAAAAGCGGCTCCTAAGAAGAAAACGTTCAAGAAGAAGGAACGCAAGAACGTCCACACCGGCATCGTTCATATCCAGGCCACCTTCAACAACACCATCGTCACCATCGCCGATGTCGAAGGCAACACCCTGTCCTGGTCCAGCGCCGGTTCCCTCGGGTTCCGCGGTTCCCGTAAAGGAACGCCTTTCGCGGCTCAACAGGCGGCTATCACCGCCGGCGGCAAAGCGAAGGAAAGCGGGCTCCGAGCCGTGGATGTCCGTGTTTCCGGCCCCGGTTCCGGCCGCGAAAGCGCCATCCGCGCCCTCGCCACCCTGGGCATCGAAGTTCGCTCCATTCGCGACAACACCCCCATGCCGCACAACGGATGCCGGGCCCCGAAAAAACGGCGTGTCTGATTTCAGTCTGACTGAAATTGGGTTCGTTTTGTGGTTTTGCTGTACAAGCAGGAAGAAGGGAGTTCCACTCCCGTAAACTGCACCTCAAGTAACTGACCGTAAGGAGGTCCATTTGGCACGATACCGAGGCCCCGTTTGTCGGCTTTGCCGGCGCGAGGGCATGAAACTGTTTCTGAAAGGCGAACGCTGCTACACCGAAAAATGCGCCATCGAAAAGCGCAACTACGTCCCCGGTCAGCACGGCCAATCGAAGAAGATGAAGAAACTGGTGGGCTACGGCCTCCAGCTTCGTGAAAAACAGAAGACCAAGCGCATTTACGGTCTCATCGAAACCCAATTCCGCAACTCTTTCGAAAAAGCCGCCCACGCCAAAGGCATTACCGGCGAAAACCTGCTCGCCACCATGGAGCGCCGCCTCGATAGCGTTATCTACCGCATGGGTTTTGCCACCAGCCGCGCTCAGGCCCGCCAGATTGTAAGGCACGGCCACATCGAAATCGCGGGCCGCAAGGTGGATATCCCCTCTTACATCGTCAAA
>JBBROT010000120.1:0-9043 GCA_038229155.1 Bryobacterales bacterium
AGTGGATCGGTGGGGCGAATCAGGTCCACCTCGGGGGAGTCCATCCCCGGGATCGAACCCAGGTTCTGCGTGGCCCACCCGGTCAGCGCGCAAAGAGCGGCGGGAGTGTGCGTGTCGGCATCAGCATGGCGAGCAAGCGTCGGAGCCAGAGGCTCGGCGGCATCTGCCGCATTCCACACGCAATCGGGCGGCGCGGCGCATGCCTCGGCAATTTCGGATGCCAATGTCCTTAATTCAGCATAGGGCGACGCGGCCAGCCGGCGAATCTGCTTTTCCAGCGTCCGGATGCTGGTGACCTGACCCACGTTGGTGGGAATGCCCCAGAACAGCAGGTAGCGCGCAACATCGAAAGCGCGTGCCGCCAGGTTGCGCTCATAGGCATCGGGCTTCATCTCCGGGGGACGGGGCAGGGCACCGCGAAGCCGTTCGAACTCGGCGGCGTGAACCTGCGCGTACGCTTCCAAAAGCGCGCGGCCCCCCTGCTGGTACGTCTCGCTATGCTCTTGCGGCAACTCCGGCGGAGCGACAAAGCCGGTCTTTGAAAAATCCTGGTAGCGCGTGGATTTCGCCTGCCCATCCCAAAGCGGCTCGTCTTCAATTTCGGTGGCCGCCAGTTCGGAGATGCCTTCGAAGCACAGCACCGTATGGCCCAGGTCGGCGATGGATTGGTGGCCGTACTGGAAGTAATAGCTTTCCAGAAACTTTTCGGAATTATGAGTCCTCACCCATTCGAGCGACTCGCGAATGGAATCGGCCGAACGGGAGTACCGGGCAAGAGCATAAGCGCACTTCTCCGGCGGAAGCGGCGCAACTGTGATGACGCGTTTCAAGAAGACAATGATACCGTTCCGGTTCTCAGCGATGAAACAGACCGGGCGCGGCAACCGGCTCTTGCGCGTAACTTTCCAGAAAGCCGCAATCCGTGCAACGCCACATGATGATGGCGCGGCATTCGCGGTCTTTCGCTTCTGTCCCCTGCCACCAGGAGGATTCCGGCACGCCCTTGATCCAACGCGCTGTCTGCACACCGCCACTGTCCTTATCGATTCCGAAACCGGCATCCATCGCGCCGCCGCATTTCACACATTTCAGGTTCTCTGGTGTCACACGGAGATGTTAGCGCGCCGGGCGCCTGCCCTGTTCTGCCATCATGTTGTGCATGACTGTTAGAGTGCGGCGTTTGCGCCCCGATGCGATCCTGCCGCGGTACGCCCACGGGCCTGAAGAAGACGCCGGCATGGACTTGGTGGCGGTGGACGATGTGATGCTGCATCCCGGCGTGCCGACGCTGGTGCCCACGGGGCTTGCCATTGAATTGCCCGCGGGTTACGAAGCGCAGATTCGCCCCCGTAGCGGCCTGGCTCTGAAGCACGCCATCACTGTGCCGAACAGCCCGGCGACCATCGACCCCGGCTATCGCGGCGAGATTCGAGTGATCCTGCTGAACCTGGGGAACACGGCTTATGAGGTGAAGGCGGGGCACCGGATTGCGCAGATGGTGGTGGCCAAGTATGAGGCCGTCGAGTGGGAAGAAGAAGACCTGAAAAGCTCCGCGAGGGGGGAAGGCGGATTCGGGGGGAGCGGATATTGATTGGTGGACGACGGGGGGATCGAACCCCCGACCTCTGCATTGCGAACGCAGCGCTCTCCCAGCTGAGCTAGTCGCCCACGCGACGTTTACAATATAGCATGATGCCGGAAAATGAACTGCTTGGCCGCATGCGCCGCGAATGGGATGCGCGGGCCTTGGAAAACGCGCGCTTTTACGTGAACACGGCCAACCAGAATTGGAATGACGAGGAATTTTTCGCCTCCGGCCGGCAGACGGTTCGCGAAGAAGTGCTGACCGACATGATCAACATCTGTCAGGGAAAAGATCCGAAACAGATGACAGTGCTTGAGATCGGCTGCGGCGTGGGCCGCGTCACACGCGCGCTGGCAGAAGTGTTTGGAACGGTTCACGGTGTGGATGTTTCGGGCGAAATGGTCCGGCAGGCGACAGAGGCGAACCGCGGCATTCAGAACGCGCATTTCTGGCAGAACAACGGAACGGATTTACAGATATTGGGCGATGTCCAGGTGGATTTCGCGTTTTCATCGATCGTGTTCCAACACATCCCCAGCCGCGAAGTGATTCAGAAGTACGTGTGCGAAGTTCACCGGCTTTTACGTCCGGGCGGACTCTTCAAATTCCAGGTGCAAGGCGACGCCACCTTGACCACCGAGGAGCACGATACCTGGCTGGGCGTGCCGTTCTCCGACAGCCAGGCGGTGGAACTGGCCACCCGCTGCCAATTCGAGCCGCGCCACCGCCACGGCGCGGGCGGCCAATATTTCTGGCTTTGGTTTTTTAAGAACTAGCCGACGTGTTGCCCGAATATAAATTATTCGATGCCAACGCGCGAAATGAACTTAACGGAGCAACTCGATCGATTTATTGAGAGCGGAGTTGCGTCTGGCCGTTTCAGCAATGCCAGCGAAGAGCTGCGCCTTCTCGAGCGGCGTGAGAAAGAGGACAGAGCAAAAATCGAGTGGCTCCGCGCTGCCGCTAACGAAGGTTTCGACGCCGCTGACCGCGGCAAGTTTGTGGCCTTGCACAATGATAGGGAAATCGACGAGTTCTTAATCAGATGCGCCAGACAGTCGCTGATAAACACAGCTACTGAAACGCAAAGTGGCTAGGCAAAGAAAAACTTGACGTTCGTTTAACCGGGCCCGCTAAGCGTGACCTGATTGCAATTATGGAGTGGACGCTTGAGGAGTTCGGGGCGAGGGCGGCGCTTCGTTGTGACGCGCTGATCAAACGGGCTTTGAAAGATATCAGCGCAAATCCTGAGTTGCCGGGATGGGGAGAATGCCCGGAACTGCTGGTCCCCAGTGCGCGCACGTACCACTTGCGATTTAGCCGTAACCGGCTAAGCGGCCTGCGCGTGAAATGCCCGCGGCACTTTATTCTTTATCGCCGACGCGCAGATGGCGGGATCGATGTTGGCCGCATCGTACACGATAGGCGCGACCTGCATAATCACCTGTCTGAAGACTTCCGTCGCACGAGCGGCTTCAGCTTAGGTATCCCACCTATCACGAGCCAGCGGCTTTAGTCCGCCGCTCCGCCCAATATCGCTTCATCCTCTGCGACACTTGAATCCGCGCTTCGGTGTCCATGGACCGGCGGCCTCGCTTGCCCGCCAAGTCCGGCTTCTGTTTTGCTGTGATCTGCAATTGCTCCAGCGAGGTGACAATCTGCTCTAGCTTGTCCCTCTCCTCCCGGAGTGCGCTAATGATCTTGATCAGGTCCATAATTCCCCAACGAGTGGCGTTACTGAGTCAAAAACGGCCAATGCGGTATAAATCGCAAATGATACCGTAATATTCCCACGTAACTCGCCACCCCTAGAAGCACAAGGATAACCAAAGTTAAAATCAGCAGGATTTTCACCGGCATACGGCGTTTTTCGCGCCGCAACACCAGCAGATAACTCGCGAAAATGCCGATATAAAAAAGCAGGATCATCGGCGCGGCGAACAGCATCAGGTTGAAAATATCCGGCGTGGGCGTAATCACCGCCGCCAGAATCACGATACCCAAAATGGCGTAGCGGCTGTGGCGGATCAGGAAGCTGGGGTTCACCACACGCAAAAGCGTGAGCAGAAAAATAAGAACCGGCAATTCGAAAACAATCCCGATGCCCAGCGTGACATTCACGAAAAGGTTGAAGTACTCATTCACCGAAATCAGCGGCGTGACATTGCTGCCCACCGCGATTCCGAGAAGGAACGTGAGCCCGAACCGGAACGCTACGTAATAAGCGAATAGTCCGCCCATAATGAACAGCCCCGCCGACGAAATGACGAACGGAGCCGCCAGCCTGCGCTCTTTCTTATAAAGGCCGGGCGCGATGAAGCACCATACCTGGAACAAGATCCACGGCGAACTGAGGAAGACCGCCACCAGCGTGGGAAGTTTGAACCAGATCACATTGAACGCTTCCATGGGCTCAATCTGCGCCAGGTTAGGAGGGTTCACCTTCAAACTGATGAGTGCCGCTTTTGCAGGCGCGCTCACAATCAGCCATAGTTCGTTGCTGAAGGTCAGGCTCGCCGTGAACGCCACGGCAATGCCGATCAGCATCAGGAAAATGCGCTTCCGCAATTCTTCCAGGTGACCCAGGAACGACATCCGCAGCATGCCGTCTTCTTCTTCGCCAGCCTCTTCTTTGGGCGCTTGCTTTGGCGGCGGCGGTGGCGGTGGCGGAGCCGGCGCGACCGGACTCACTGACACGGGAGCCAATGGCGACGCGCCCGGCTGATTACCCGAATCGTAAGTATAGCTTTCGTCGTAGTAGTTATACGTCGATGAGTTGTCGGTGGTCTGTTCTGGGGTGACGTGCCGCGTCTCTTCCGGAGACACAGGTACGCCGGAGGGGGAGTGCTCCCCCTGCTGGTCGTCCGGCATTCGTATTAGCTCTTTATAGTGTGCTGCTCCGCTAGCGCGTTCGGGCTTTCCGATGTAACTTCGTGATGAACTGCGGGCATCACGGGTTCATGATAAGAGCCGCTGGCGATGGTCCCTTCCGGTGCTGCAACAGAATAGGGTTCGGCGATAGCGTGAGTCGATTCAGCGCCCTGTGGTGCGGATGCGCTTGTAGTGGAGGATGCTTCAATGGCGGGGGTTTCGGGCAACTCGGGCGCGTGATGCGCCGAATCATAGGATGAGTAATCGTAATTGTAGTTGTCGTGATACAGGCTGTTTGTAGCTTCCTTGATCGATTCCGTTTCCCGCTCCAAGGTCTTCATTTCTCTGTCGAACGTAGTCTTCAGTTCGTTTTTTGCCCGATTGAACTCGGTCAGAGCTTTACCGATGGTCTTGCCCAGTTCCGGCAACTTCTTGGGGCCGAAAAGCAGCAACGCCAGGATAAAGATGAACATCATCTCGGGATACCCTATGGGACCCATCTTTACTCTCCGGTTTCATTGTAGGGGATTTTCGCGGCGGGCGCGATGGCGTCATTCTGCCATAGAGCGCCGCCAATGCCTGTACGGCCCGGTCGGCCTCGTCCCGGTTCGGTGTTTCACTCGGATCGTTCCACCCCGTGGCTTCGCCCTGCTCGTTCGATTGCACCACAATGCCGTCTCGCCTTGCGAGGATATTCACATTGCCGAAGCCCAGCCCGTAGTTCACATCGGGCTGTGGAATCAGCCAGGCAATCTGTCCGCGAACCGGCGTGATCGATTCATCTTTCCACAAAGCGCGCGCCCCATAACCGGTTGCGTTGACGATTACCTTTTGCGGCAGCGCACTTAGTTCCGAAGGCGAGTGAAACTCCACCGTCTCTAACTTGCCGCCCGCGGTCAGGAAGTCAGTGAGTAAGTGCCGCGAGTAACTTGCTACATTGAAAGTCATAGAGCTATTACGCCGTGCATACTTAGTAGGGAAAGGATGGCTGCCCGGAGGCAGGTCGATCCATCGGGGTGTGATGTCGCGGATCCTATCCCGGTACTCGGCAAACTCCAACGCGTTAGCCGGCCTGTCTTGCGTACCCTCGTCAGCGTCATCCCAGAGCTTATAGCGGTCCGTCCATTCCACTGGATTATCCGCCAGCCCCAAATAGCTCTGATACATCGAGAATGAAGTACGCGCCATCTGCTCCCAAAGCGCACCGAACCCAGCGGGAGCAGCACCCGTCAACGCGATTCTCGAATCGGGCGTCCATGAGCCCGTCGCACGTGAGGACCGCACTTCCGGTGCCCGCTCCCTGGCATAAATCGTCACCCGCGCTCCCGAGCGTTGCAGTACCAGGGCAGAGGTCAAACCCAGTGCGCCGCATCCAATGACCGCGATCTCTTTCTCCGCGCCGCTTTCCCGCAATGCGTTGCGTGCGGCGATCGTACTCGATCCCCAGGAGAGTGACCATCCACTGCCGCCATGCCCGTAGTTGTGGACCACGGTCTTATCGCCGACGCGTTCGACATCGAGGCGCGGCCCGGCTGCGCGGAATGGACGCGAACAGACGGTGATGCGGAAGATGCGATCGGTATGGGCGCGAATCGGGACCAGCGGCGGCACCGCGTCGTAGAACGGCAATACGGGCACGGCCACCTTTCCAAACCGCATTCGCACACAACCGGTCAGGCCGACTCCAACGGCGGCTGCCGAACCCTGGAGAAGTTCTCGCCTAGTCATCGCTTTCCCGCATTGAGTTTCAGATTACCCAAAAATCCAGTGCAAGAATGGAATTCGCCCGGTGCCTGCATATCACCTGAAGCTCTCGCGCTCACAGATCCTGTCGTCCAGGCGGCGCGCCGGTTCGCTTGACCAACGCATGCCATCTGGTCCGCAGTCGCTGCGACGGGCTGCATGGGCCGGGTTGCAGGATTCCATGCCGCGTGCCGCGCTTCTCTCCCTGCATGCGCGGGTGGAGGGCACCGGTTCGGCCACTTGGGAGCACTCCTCCCTGGTCCAACTCTGGGGACCGAGGTTCAGCGCCTATGTGGTTGCGGCGAAGGACCTGCCGGTCTTCTCGATCGGAAGGCTGCCTGACGACGCGCGCCGCCGGGCGCGTGCGCACGACACCGCCTCACGGCTCCACGCGTTCTTGAACGGCAGGCGGATGCCGTTTGGAGAGGCCGGGCACGCGATGGACGTGCAGCCAAACAGCCTTCGCTATGCCGCCGCGACCGGCACCGTGGTCCTGCGCTGGGACGGTGCCCGCCAGCCTCTCGTGTGGACCGCCCCCGCGCCCGATATCAACCCACGGCAAGCGCGTATCGAACTCGCGCGCAGGTACTTTCATGTTTTCGGTCCAGCCACCGCCACGGGCTTTGCGAAATGGGCAGGGTTGCGGCCGACGGAGGCGCGAGCCGGATTCGAGGCACTCGCAGCCGCGCTGATGCCGGTTCAAACGCCAGTCGGCGACGCCTGGATTCTGACTGACGATCTGGCCGAGTTCGAGCGCCAATCCGCTCCCGCCGCGCCTGCCCGGCTGCTGCCCAGCGGCGACGCTTACTATCTCTTCTGGGGCGCGGATCGAGAGCTCCTGCTGCCAGACGCCAAGCAGCGGGCCGCTCTCTGGACGACTCGCGTCTGGCCCGGCGCGCTTCTGGTGAAAGGCGAAATCGCGGGGATATGGCGCAGGTCGTCGGCGGAAGTCTCGATCGAAGTCTGGCAAAGGCTGTCGTCCAAAGAACGCGAGGCAGTAGAGGCGGAGGCGGCTTCATTGCCGCTGCCGGGTTTGAACTGTCTGGTTACGGTGCGCTGGATTTGATGCTATTCTCCGCCGGGACGAAGACCAACTTGGCGATCGAGCACCAAGATGCCAAGTTCCGGATCTTTGCAGAACTCCACAATCCGAATCGCCTCGCGTCTTTAAACGAGTTCTGCGTCTCTGGTCGGGTGGGTCCACTTACGAAGCCAATGACCTTAGGCGGCGGTCCGACCATTGTGGCAAGGTCGTAAAAGTCGGTGTCTGTGCTCACCACGACGAAACCTTCGCGTTTCGCAACCCCCAAATTTCACGATCTGGGCGCGTCAGCAAATCGACTTCCGAGAGATGGGCAGAACCCGGGAACAATTCGGAGAGCCGCGGGGCCAGCTTGCGAGAGAGATTCTCGTCCAGAAGTAGTCTCAAAGCGCGACGCGCTTACCCATACGCGCGGCGAAATCATACACAGCCTGGAAATCTTCCGGTTCCAGCTCCGGGTAGTCGCTGATGATTTCCTGCTCCGTCATCCCTGCCGCAAGCCAGCCCAGCACATCCCAGATGGTGATACGCAATCCGCGTATACATGGCTGCCCGGAGCGCTTGCCCGGCTCGAAAAGAATGCGGGAAGTCATAGTTCGAAGATATCATTTCGACCCAACGGTGCCAGGGAACCAGTCATCCGCCCAGAGCAAGAGCAACGCTCACAAGCGTTAGTAGAATAAACAATAGCGGCACGAAAAACGGCGAGCCGACCCGGTACATTCCTAGAGCGTTCAATCCTTCAGAGGGCAGCACCAGGATAAGCACAAGACCCATTGCATAGCTGTCGTGCTCGACACTGGCGATGTTTGCGATTACACCGACCGCCGTACCGATCGCAACGAGACATCCACCAAGTGCGCGTAACATCTCCCGGACTACTCTATACGCCTGCCGATTGCCGCCACACTGGGTAGCCAGATTACCCGGTAGCCGTGGAGTGCAAACGTCATAGAGACCACCCAAGGCGATACATGTTCCCGCAACTGTCAAGACGATCCGTGGATACGTGTACAAGAACAGCCTCCAGGCACTCGCCCTCAGACTCCGGGCGCTTGCAAAACCACCTCATCCCCCACCCGCACAATCCCCTCCACCAGCACCACGCCATAAATCCCGGCCTTGCCTTCATGCTCACGAGCTAAGCGCTTCATCACCTCCGGGTTCTGCTCCGCCGTGCCGGGATCGAGCGTGATCATCTTGCAGCGTGAATCGCGGTTCACTACCGCGATCACCGCCTTCGCCCCCACCCGCAAGCTCCGCCCCACGAACTCATCTTCGCCGAAACCTTTTCCCGATTCGAGCTCGATATAAAGATTCGCGCGGAATCTCCGCTTGTCCAACTCGATTCCTAACTCTTCGCTCAACTGGCGCGCGGTCTCTATCGAAAAGATCGAGACCGGGCGGCAGTCTGTGATCGATCGGTCGGAGTAAAGCCGAGTCAGCTCGTGCCTGTCGCCAAGCCCCTCGCGAAGCACCTCCATCAACCTTCGATCGTCGATGGCGAGCCGTTCTCCCGCCGGTGTCTCCACGTCCACCATGAAGTCGGACGGGTCTCCATAGACCGGCGTCAGGCCGGACCCTAGCGCTTCCGCCTCTGCAAGATTGCCCGGCTTTATCGTGCGCTCGGGATGCCGATAGATCGCTCGATACAGCAGCATCGCTCCCTTCTCACGCCCCGTCAGGTACGGGAATCCCTTGTGGCCCGCCGCGGTTCGAAACGCATGCAGACGGTCACCGTAAATGCCTGGGAACCCAGCGAAGGCCTCCGGCAACTCTTCGCCGCGCATACTCTTCACCGG
>JBBROT010000121.1:0-9025 GCA_038229155.1 Bryobacterales bacterium
ATCAGGCTAACCCAACAAGAACTACACGTAAGCTTCTCGGCAGGCTTGAGAAACTCGGCTGGACGGTGAACCTCACTCCACGCGCTCAAACCACTTAATCCAATCTCTTCAGTGAGTTAGTGGATAGAGTTTTCTAAGGACCGATATAGGCCATGCGCCTCGATATACGCGGCCACCGCGGTTGGCAGCGAGGTCTGCGGTGTCCCCTGGGCTAACCCGCGGCGAATCTCAGAAGAAGAGATAGCGAGGCTCACCTCCGCCAGACGCACTATGCGGGCTAGCGCCGGAACGCGATACTCCGCGCCCGGGCGGCTCACCACAATGAAAGTCACCGCCTCCACCACCTTGTGCCACATGTACCAGGTTTCTATTTCCGCAAACGCATCCGCGCCGATCAGGAAATAAAGCGGACCCGTATGTGCAGCCCGCGCTTTCTCAATTGTGTGGATGGAGTAACTCTTCTCCGAGCTCGCTTCCAGGCGCGAAGGTTCGAAGCGGGAATCGCACGCGCAGGCAAGCTGCACCATCGCGTAGCGGTCTTCGTAAGGAGCGAAGGTACCCTCCGCGCGGTGGGGCGGGCGGCCGGAAGGAATGAACAGAACACGCTCCAGGCCGCAACGGTCCGCCGCGGCTTCAGCGATTCGTAAATGAGCATTGTGGACCGGGTCGAACGTGCCCCCGAACAGCGCCAGACCCGACACGCGCCCCGAAATGGCTTAGGCCTTCTCGATCTTGACGGAGTTGATTTTCACTTCCTTCTTGGGGCGGTCGCTGGAATCGCGCGGTGCCTTCGAAATCTTCTCCACCACGTCAAAGCCTTCAATCACCTCACCGAAGATGGCGTGCTTGTTATCCAGCCACGGCGTGGCAGCAACGGTGACGAAAAACTGGCTGCCGTTTGTATTCGGGCCGGAGTTGGCCATGGAGAGCAGGCCTTTCTTCGCATGATTCAACGAAGGATGAAACTCATCGGCAAATTTGTAACCGGGACCGCCGCGACCGGAACCTTCCGGGCAACCGCCCTGGATCATGAAATCGGGGATGACACGGTGGAACACCAGATTGTCGAAGAACGGTTTCCCGGTCTTGGTGCCCTCGGCCAGCGACACGAAGTTCTCCACGGTCTTCGGTGCCTCCTCACTAAAAAGCTTGGCTTTGAACTTGCCCTCCGTGGTATCGAAGAGCGCGTACGTTTCATTCGGCATATGGTTTTAGTGTATCGCTCAGGTGAGCAAATTGCGCCCGCTATACTGTTTCGCAGATATGCATCGGTTATCCGGCCTTCGCTTTGTGCTGCTGTGGTCAGCCGCGCTCCCGCTCTTCGCTCAGGATTCTGCGCCCGCCGCCCTCTCCCCCGCCGAAGCATACAAGCAAGGGCACTCCCATCAGGGCGAATCGTTCGATTCCGGCCCGCGCCAGAAGCCCTGGAAGATGGCCGGCATCGATCACGCCCACTTCCCCATCACTACCAAAAATCCCGAAGTGCAGCAGTGGTTCGATCAAGGCAACGCGCTGCTGCATTCCTTCTGGTATTACGAGGCCGAGCGTTCTTTTCGCTGGTGCCTGAAGCTGGAACCGGACAACGCCATGGCGTATTGGGGCCTTTCGCGCGCTGCCATGACGCCCGAACGCCAAGCCGAATTCCTGCGCGAAGCCGTCAAGCGCAAGGACCATGTCACGGAGCGCGAGCGGCTCTATATCGAAGCCGCCGGTGCCGGCGTGCTGCCCGATCTGGTGAACGATAAGCCGGGCAGCAATTCCTCACCCGAGCAGCGCCGCAACGAAGCGAAAATTCTGGAAACGCTCTGCCTGAAATATCCGCAAGACATGGAAGCCCGCGCCTTGCTGGCGCTCAACACCATGGGCGATTCGCGCTACGGAGCGGAGTTGATCATCCGCGAGATTCTGGCGAAGGATCCCGATCATCCCGGCGCGCATCATTACCGCATCCACAACTGGGATTACCATGAGCCGGAGCAGGCCCTGGTCAGCGCGCATCGCTATAGCGAATTAGTGCCCGGCATCGGCCATGCCATTCACATGCCCGGCCATATATACAGCATTGTCGGCATGTGGCATGAAGCAGCCATCTCAATGGATAGCGCCACCCGCGCCGAAAAGCAATACATGAAAGACACGCTCACCTTCCCGTTCAACCAGTGGAATTACGCGCACAACCGCAACTACCTTTCTTACATTCAGGAACAGTTGGGCATGGCCGACGCCGCCATCTTCGGTGCCCGCCAATTGATTGACGCGCCCATGGACCCGAAGGACAACAGCGATGCCCCGAATTCCAGCCACTCCTATGGGCTCGTCGCACTGGCGCGCGCGCTCCTGAAGTATGAACGATGGGACCAGTTGCTCGAGCCGAAAATTGTTCCGTGGCGCGATATTCCTTCAGATCGAAAGTGGAAGGCCTACTACGAATCGCGCGCGTGGCTGGCGAAGGGCGATCGCGATAAAGCGGAAAAGAGCATGGCCGCGTATGCCGATCTCTTGAAGGCCGATCTCTTGAAGAAAGATATCGACAAGACGAAGCCCGCCGAAGACAACGTCCAGACCACCGAATTGAAAGCGCGCCTGGCCCTGTTGCGCGGCGACACCATGCAAGGACTGGGTCTTCTGGCAGATGCCGCCAAGCGTGAATTTGAAATGCAAAAGCAATATGCGGACCCGCCCGGCTATCCGCAGGTGCTCTACATCAGCTTGGGCGAAGCATACTTAGCCGCCAGCAGTCCCGCCCTGGGTGTGGAGGCTTTCGATAAGGCGCTCACGCTCACGCGCAATGACATCTTCGCGCTCTCCGGCCTGGTGCGCGCGCACGCCGCGCTCGGTAACAAGACCAAGGCGCAGGATGCCATGGCGGCTTTGCTTTTCACCGCCTCGGACGCCGACCAGGGTCTCAAGCTGTTGGAACAAGCCAAAGCCACCGGCATTACCGCCGCACCGCGCGACAACTCGCCACAGCCGCAGCGCCGCTATGCGCGCGCGAAGCTGGATACTTTCGGACCGCCCCGCTGGGAGCCCTATGCCGCGCCGCAATTGGATGTGCTGGATTCCGCGGGCAAGAAAGTCTCGCTCGAAGAGTATCGCGGAAAGAATGTGCTGCTGGTCTTTTATCTGGGCCAGGAGTGCCCGCATTGCATGAAGCAATTGCACGACATCGGGAGCAAGAAAGACGATTGGGAGCGCCTCGATACCGTCGTGCTCGCCGTCAGCAGCACGCCTCCCGGCAAGAACGCGAAGAGCACAAAGGAGTTCGGCGAACTTCCCTTGCGTTTACTTTCCGATGACAATCATGTCAACGCGCGCCGCTTCCATTCCTACGATGATTTTGAAGACATGGAAGTTCACTCGACTCTGTTGATCGATCGCAAAGGCCGACTATATTGGGCGAACTTCGGCGGCGACCCGTTCAAAGACATGGGCTTCCTCACCGCTCAGGTGGAACGCATGAATGAGTTCTTGAAGAGTGAGACCCGGTAAACTTTTTATACTCGTCGAAAATGTACGTTACGCCGGAACAGTTCGCCATCGATACCGCGGCATTTGATAATTTCAGTCCCAAGCGTCCGAAAGAGTTTGCTGCATTTTGGAAGCAGGATATCTGCGAAAAAGGCGAATTTCACACTTGGTTTCCGCGAATGAACCTGCTGGAGGCTCAATGCGTGTGGATGTCGATGGAAGCAAATTTTTTCGCTAAGTATGAAATGTTCGTTCGAGTCTGGCCTGAATGGGCCAGTTCGGGGATCTGGTCACCGCCGTATCCAGGTTCGCGGGCCGCCGGCGGCATGCTAGGTTATGAATTGATTGAACTGAAAATCGATCTGATCTCACAATTCGAGCTATGGCAGGCCGAGTTCGACAGACACGACCCAGTTGAACCTGATAGCTTCGATTGGAACCGTCATGCACAGTCCGGCCTTGCGCTCTCGCGGGAACTAAAGGCGGCTGTCGGGCGTAGCGTGTACGTCGAGTACCATCCTTTGTTCGAGATCTGCAGCGGTGGACGCGAGATGAGTTGTAAGCCCCGCTTGGGTCTTGCGGAAGCCGAAGAGGACGCCATTCACGGTTTTCAAATCGGTTAGTGTCGACTAGCAAAGTGACCGTCCCGCTGTTTGCCGGTAGACTGCATTGCCGCGCCTTGCCGGGTTTCGTGAGTGCTTGCTTTAAGAGCGCGATTGCTCGCGCGCGGCTCGGGAGGCAAGCTCGTCGGCGCGATTGTTATGTTCATGCGCGGCGTGGCCTTTTGTCCAAGTCCAGCGGATGTTGTGGCGATTTACCTGTTCGTCTAACTCCTCCCAAAGATCGCGATTAATCACGGGCTTTTTCGCGGCGGATTTCCACCCATTGCGCTTCCAATTTGAGATCCAAATCGTGATTCCTTTCCTTACATACTCGGAATCCGTGATGACTTCTACTTGACAGGAAATCTTTGTCGCGCGCAGTGCTTCAATCGCAGCAGTTAATTCCATCCGGTTATTCGTGGTCTCCGGCGCGCTGCCATAAATTTCTCCAACAACAGCGCCGTAGCGTAGAACGCATGCCCAGCCCCCTGGGCCAGGATTACCAAGGCAGGAACCATCGGTTATCAATTGAACTTCATCAAGTGCCGCGTGAACCATACGCGAGACAGGTGGGAGGCACAGCGAAAAAATCTCGAATCAAAACGCTAAGACCGCGATTGCTCACGCGCGGCGCGTGACGCCAGCTCATCGGCGCGATTGTTGTCTTCGTGGGAGGCATGGCCCTTGGTCCAGGTCCAGCGCGTGGTGTGCCGCTCCACCTGTTCATCCAGCTCTTCCCAAAGGTCGCGATTCACCACCGGCTTCTTCGCGGCGGTCAGCCAGCCCTTGCGCTTCCAGCCCGCAATCCACGTGGTGATGCCGTTCTTCACGTATTCGGAATCCGTCACCACTTCCACTTCGCAAGGCACCTTCAGCGCCCGCAGCCCTTCAATGGCGGCAGTCAATTCCATGCGGTTATTCGTGGTGTGCTCGGCGCTGCCGTACATCTCTTTCACCTTGCCGCCATGCTTCAGAATGCAGGCCCAACCACCGGGACCGGGGTTGCCCAGGCAAGCGCCATCCGTGATGGCTTGAACAGGTTTGCGTGAAGGGTCAGGCATGGTTTATGCAGGCACCGGCTCGTGTTCGCGCGTGAAAAACAAATCCACCTTTTCGAGAATCGCCTCTGGTTCCTGCACGTGGTAAATGTCGCCGCGAAGCTTTGCGCCATGCGCGACACCATGCGTGAAGTACGTGGCAAACTGCTTCATCTTGCCCACGGTATCGGGCTCGTGCCTATCGATCAGCATCCGGTAATAGGTTCGCATCATGTCATAGCGGTCGCGCTCCGTCGGCTGATCGTAGCGGCCCTGTTTCAGGTACTGCTCAATCTGCCGGAAGATCCAAGGGTTCGACGAAGCGGCGCGCCCAATCATCACGGCATCGCAATTGGTTTCGCGCACCATGCGCACCGCGTCTTCGGGCGTCAGAATGTCGCCATTGCCAATTACAGGAATCTTCACCGCGGCTTTCACTTCCGCAATGCGCGTCCAATCGGCCTTGCCGCTATAGCCTTGCTCGCGCGTGCGCGGATGCAGCGCAATCGCCTGCAAACCGCAGTCTTCGGCCAGCCGCGCCATCTGCACAGTCACCAGATCGCGATCGCTCCAACCGGCGCGAAACTTCAGAGTAAACGGAATCTTGATGGCTGCGCGTACCGTGGTAAGCAAACGTTCTACCAGCGGCAGATCGCGCAGTAGGCCGGAGCCGCCATTGCACTTCACCACCTTGTTCACGGGGCAGCCGAAGTTGATATCGAGGATGTCGAAGCCCAGGTCTTCGCACACACGCGCGGCACTGGCCATCACTTCCGGATCGGCACCGAAAAGCTGAGCGGAGATGGGATGTTCTTCCGGCTGAAACGCCAGATATTTCAGCGTGCGCGTGGGCTTATGCGCGCGCTGCGAAGCGCTCACACCGTGGGAGCTGGTGAACTCCGTCATGATGAGTCCGCAGCCACCCAGATTGCGAATGAAACGGCGAAACACGGTGTCAGTCACGCCCGCCATCGGGGCCAGCACTGTGGCTGGCTTGATGGGGACGTGTCCAATACTGAACTGTTGCGGAAAGTTCATGAAAAACCGAGCCCGAGATCGGCCCGGCTCTTACCAATTATGCAAAAGCGGCGACGCCGCGTTCCAGCTTGATGCGCAGCGCTTTTTCAATGCGCCGGACATCGCCCGATTGCTCACGCGTCGCGAAAGTGGAAGCTTTGCCGGTGGCGGAAGCGCGACCGGTACGGCCCACGCGATGAATGAAATCTTCCGGAACCTGCGGCAGATCGTAATTCACCACATGTGCGATGTTTTCCACGTGAATGCCGCGAGCGGCGACGTCAGTGGCCACAAGAACGCGAAAACGCCCCTGCTGAAAACCCTGTAGCGCGGCGGTGCGCTGGGCTTGTGTGCGGTCGCCATGAATGCGACCGGCTTCGATACCGAAAGTGCGCAGCTTCTTCGCCAGCTTTTCCGTGCCATGCTTCGTCCGTGCAAACACCAGCGTGGAGCCAAGTTCCTGCTTCAGCAAATTCTGCAGTAGACCCAGCTTGCCGTCGTTCGAAACTTCATACAGCTTCAGTTGGACGGAATCGGCTGGTTTGGAAGTATTGCCCACTTCCACGCGCACCGGATTACGAAGATACTTAGTCACCAGATGAGCCACGGTGGGCTCCGCGGTGGCGGAGAAAAACAGTGTCTGGCGATCTGTGGGCAGCGCTTCCACAATCACTTTGATGGCGGGTTGAAAGCCCATGTCCAGCATGCGGTCGGCTTCATCCAGCACCAGCGTTTTCACGGTCTTCAGCGAAATCAGGTTGCGCCGCATCAGGTCTTCCAGGCGGCCCGGAGTGGCAACCACCAACTGCGCGCCACGCTTGATGGCTTGAATCTGGGGCCGTTCGGACAAACCGCCTACAACCAGCACCCCGGAGGATTGTTTGTTGTGACGGAACTTCTCGAATTCGGCCATAATCTGCATCGCCAGCTCCCGCGTGGGGGTGACAATCAGGGCCTGCGTTTCAGCGCGGGGAGTTAGTTTTTCAAGGATGGGGAGCAGGAAAGCAAGAGTCTTGCCAGTGCCGGTCTGCGCGGTGGCGAATACGTCCCTACCTTCAAGGGCAGCCGGAATCGACTGCGCCTGAACTGGCGTGGGCACGTTTATGCCGTTAGAGGTCAACTTCGCCTGCGCGGATGCAGACAAAGGAATTTCAAGGAATGTTTTCATGTGTAATACGAAAGGTAAACGGAGGAGCAAGCCGGGAAGGCCTGAACAACTTAGATTAGCACAAGCTGCTGGTGTATGTCCCTGAAAGGGCCTCGGACACGTTCCCAAGCCAGTTCGGCCCGGCGTGCGCATAATCCAGGTTGCGTTTACGATGGACGATCAGTAACCTGCTACACAAAATGTCGCGCTCAAGGTGGACTCACGCGTTTCTATGGCTATCCGTCACAGGGTGGGGCATGGCACTCGGTGCCAAGCTGTTCGATCTGCTGGTTCTTGCGTCCGCTTGGGGATCGGCTCCGCCGGCCTCGCTTGCGCTGTACCCCTACGGTAAGCAGTGGCCAATAGATCCTGGCAACTTCTTCCAGCCGCTCAGCGGCTTCATCCTGATCGTCTCAATTGGAGCTCTGGTGAGCGGGTTCAAAACCAGGAGCCGATACCGCTTGTGGCTATGGCTCCCCGTCATCGCATTCACACTGATCTGGATCGCCACGCCGACGGTATTCTGGCCAATGATCGTCGAACTTTATCGCATTGCCAATGGCGAGTTGATTCGAAGCGATGACCACGTGTTAGCACTTGTCCACCACTGGTTCTTATACGACTGGCTTCGACTCGCGGCAATCGCGATCGGATTTCTGGCGTCCGTCCGGGCGATCAGCATTCCTTATCCTGTAGAACGCTCGTCTGCCCCTGCCGAATAGTTTTCACCTCCATGGCAAGGCGCGCGATTCCATTGACACCGCCTCAAAGTGCTGGATTTTGCGCTTCCTCAACGGCTTCCCTAGCGTTTCCCGCGCCTTGGCGGTAAGGGTGTTGAGCGAGGCAAAGTCTCTTTTGCTGGCAGATGCCTGATGCGCCTGTTGATCGATGAATGCGCCGACGAGAACCTGAGATTGGTGCTACCCGGCCATGACTGCCCGACTGCGCGGTTCGCCAAATTTGTCCGGGCTGAAAAATGGTGACCTTTTGGACACGGCGGAGCGCGCCGGTCTCGAGGTAATGATTACGGTCGACCAGAACATTCCAGAGCAACAGAACCTCGTCATGAGAATCCGTTAGCCCGGGTAACGCTGCCCAAGTAGGGCCGGCCACGTTTGGTCGCACTCCTCGCATGATCATGCATCGGCTAATTGAACTCGGATTGAAAGACGTGTAGTTGACCGCTCGGACTTTGCGCCTCGTAACAGGTTGCCCGAAGAAGATTCACTTAAATCGTAAGTGCGGGTACAATTTTGCTGATGGCCGAGCGCGCAACATTGCTGGAATCGCTGGGTGGCGAAGCAGGGTGCCGGCGGCTGGCCACGGAGTTCTATGCGCGGGTTGGCAGGGACGCGATCCTTCGTCCGCTATTTCCAGGCAAAACCCTCAGGTGCGCGATTGAGGAGTTCGCCGCGTTCCTTATTCAATTCCTGGGTGGCGATGAGGAGCAAACCCAGCACCGCTGGTGGCTGAGCTTGCGCGAATCGCACGCCCGCTTTCGGATCGGCCCTGCCGAGCGGCGCGCCTGGTTGAAGCATATGGGGGCGACGCTTAAAGCGGCCCAAATCGATGAGGGAACGCGGGAGGTGCTTCGTCAGTTTTTCCTGCATAGTTCCGCTTATGTCACCGGAGGGAAGGCTGCAGAGCCCCAGCATGAGGAATTGGCCGGGCGTTGGGGCGAGCAGCGCCATTTGGATGATGCGATCAGCGCAATTACCGCGGGCCGCGACCAGGAAGCTCTCGCTCTGGCACCG
>JBBROT010000122.1:0-8962 GCA_038229155.1 Bryobacterales bacterium
CGGGCTGCCGCTCATGCCCTGCATCACGCCGGTATGCTCAAGGGGCCCGCCGCTGAATTTCCCAAGAATCAGGCTTTGGCGCGGGCCGACATTTTCCAAAACTCCCAGGATTTCGACGTCGAAATCCGAGATGGTGTCGCCGGAAAACACGGTCTTCCCGATGCCGTGCATGCCCGCTTTAATTTCGCGCAAAGGCAGGAATGGGGAGTCGACGGCGGCGAGCGGAATTGCGGCGAGTATACCTGCCAGCACCACGGGGAATACGGGGTTCAACACTCCCTTGATGATATGATAGGCGTCGTCCCACCCATGGCATCCGTCGTTAGTACTACTGCTCCGCCAGATAAACGGAGCGATTTTAATTGGTCGTCAGTGGCATGGTTCGGGCTCCTTCTGGCTGTGTGCTACGCGCCCATTCTGGCCGCGCTGGTCAAAAATTGGAATGACGACGCGGACATGGGGCATGGCTTTTTCGTGCCGGTTATTGCCGCGTATATCGCCTGGCAAAAGCGCCCGGAAATTGCGGGGCTGACGGCGCGGCCGAATTGGTGGGGGCTGGCGATCGTCATCTACGGTGCGTTCCAGATGTACATCGCGACGCTGGGCGCGGAGCTGTTCCTGGCGCGAACATCGTTCGTAATTTCCATCATTGGCATGGTGCTTCTGCTGGGTGGCCGCGAATATCTGCGCGTGTTTGCGTTCCCTTTGTTCCTGCTGTTTTTCATGGTGCCGATCCCGGCGATTATCTATAACCGGATTACTTTCCCGCTTCAGATTTATGCCAGCCAGGCCGCCGACAGCGTGCTTGGCCTGCTGGGTTACGCGGTGCTTCGGGAAGGCAATATTCTGGAACTGCCCAGCCAACGGCTCAGCGTGGTGGAGGCGTGCAGCGGCATCCGCTCATTGCTGTCCCTTTCATTTTTATCGCTGGTGTACGGCTATTTCTTTGAAAAGAAAACCTGGATTCGCGTGGCTCTGTTCCTGAGCACCATTCCGATTGCCATGGTGGCAAACGCCGCGCGCGT
Source organism: Bryobacterales bacterium (assembly GCA_038229155.1). Taxonomy (GTDB): domain Bacteria; phylum Acidobacteriota; class Terriglobia; order Bryobacterales; family Bryobacteraceae; genus JALYXI01. Next base: position 1,026 of record JBBROT010000122.1, read on the forward strand.
CACGCTCACCGGCATCCTGAGTGAGATTAAGCCGGAACTGGCGGAGGGCTTTTTTCATGAGTTCTCCGGTTGGGTTATTTTCATGATCGCGCTGGCCATTATGGTGGGCCTGCATCAGATTGTTATCCGTTCTCATCAATACTTCTATGGCCGCCGTTGATCTTTCGTCACTGTTGAAATCGAAGTACGCGCGGGTCTTGACGGCCGTGCTGATCATTCAAGCCACCTTGTTCTATACCGCCTCGCACGGCGAGAACATGGTTCCGGTGCAGGCTCTGGACCGGCTACCCACCACGGTCGGAACCTGGTTCATGACGCAGCAGGGCGTGGTGGAAAAAGAAACGCTCGACGTGCTGAAGGCTGACGATACGCTGAGCCGTAGCTATGGTTCGCAGACCGAAGGCGGCAGTGCGAATCTGTTCGTGGCCTATTTCCGCAGCCAGCGCACGGGCCAATCGCCGCACTCGCCCAAAAACTGCCTGCCTGGCGCGGGCTGGTCGCAAACCATCTCCGGCTTCATCGATGTGCCCATCGAGCAGACCCACGAAACCATTCGCATCAACCGCTACATTGTCTCGAAAGGCGAAGAGAAGAGCGCGGTGCTGTATTGGTACCAGACGCCGCATCGCGTGATTGCCGATGAGTACGATGCCAAGTTCTGGCTGGTGGCGGATTCCATTCGCTATCACCGCAGCGATACTGCGATGGTGCGCGTGGTGGTGCCGGTGCGTGGCAATCAGGACGACAAGGCCGTCGATCTGGGCGTGAAATTCGTGCAGACTATGTACCCTGTGCTGCGCGGCTACCTGCCAATTTCCACCAACAAGACTTAAGGTCGTTCGGCAAGGCCTTCGCGGGAAGTTACGGCGGTGCCCTCTCTTTGCAGATCGAAGTAGCCGTCGTCCGCTTTACCGGCATAGAGCGCGCCGGATTCCGCTGTCACCGTGACATTATGAAGCTTCTGTTGCAGCAAACGCCGGTAGAGAGAGAAGAAGGCGGCGGCGCTGCTCTCGGCATCCCAAACCGATCCGTAGACCAATGAAATGCGCCCCGATTTGCGATTCTCCCAAAGCTGAAAACGCCCTCCCCGCCAGTGCGGGCTCACTTCGCGCGCGTCCTCGCTAGTGGCATATTGGCGCAGCAGGATGCTGTGTTCCAATTCGCCCAGAGGCCCTTCGACAATACTTTTCATGCCGTGAATTGCGGGAAGCGGCACGGGCTGCGGCAGCGTTCCGGCGAAGTACATTTCGGGATGCAGAATCTGCTGAGTGGAAACGGGCGGCTGAAGAAACACGCGGCGAAAGCTGTCCTTTCCGAAACGCGCGTAGACGGCTTGTTGGAAATCGGTCCCGTAATTGTAGGGAAAGGTGAGCGTCTCTCTCAGGTAGAGCGGCGCGCGGTCGAATTCGGGAAAGGGCGGTTGCTCGGCTTCAGGCTCGTTGTGCACGGTATTGCGCTTGGCCAGTTCACGCATGAGCCAGCTTGCCTGACCTTCCACCACGGCTTGGCGCGCGGCCGCTTTTTCGGTATCGTTCTGCGCTTTTTTGGCGAACCGCTCCAGGCCGAAGTTCTGATCCGCCAGCGCATGGGCCATTTCGTGCACGGTGGCGGCGTCGCGCAGAGAGTTGGAGGCCCAATCGGTCAAGAACAATTGCTTGCGGTGATAGTCATAGAAGGCCGCCGTTTGTTCGGTCAGGAGGGCGATGGTGGTCTTCTTGAGGTCAAAATCCGCGGGAACGAAACCAAGTTTTTTCAGCGTGAGTTCTTCAGCGCGCAACTCGGCGGGCTTGACGGCTTCGCGAATCCGCTCTTCCAGAAAGCGATTCACCTCTTTTCGCGAGAGCACTTGGAACTTGACCGGGTGGTGGATGCGAAAGCCGGTGGTGGCCGAGAGTTCCTCGAAGATGCGGTTCACTTCCAGCGGATTGGGAGCGGGCGAAGCCGCAAACGAAGCCAGCAACGGCCAAAAAGCGAGAAAAGGACCCATGAAAAGGTGTGCCTTCAAGATAGCGCGCTACAATGAGAGCTACTTCACCACCTAAGGAACACGGACTTGGCAGACGAAAGCAAGCTTTACAAAGCGGAAAACCATGGCAGCGGCACCTTTGCCATCAGCAAGCCGAAACGCAAGAAAGCAAAGATGCGGCAAACGCAGTTGAAGAACGTGCGCCGCGGCTCGCGTAAGGGCTAAGAGCACCCGCTCGGCCCATGAAAATCGCCTCCGTTACCCTCCATCCCATCGCCATAGCCGATCCGCCGCTGCGCAGTTCGTATGGCCTGCATGCTCCTTTCGCGCTCCGTACCATTGTCGAACTGAAGACTGACGATGGCATCACCGGCGTGAGTGAAACCTATGGAGGCGATGTGCCTCTGGCGGCGCTGCAGGCCGTATCGTCGCGCGTGGTGGGCATGGACCCGTTCCAACTCGCGGGCCTGTTTGAAGATCTGACGGCGCGCGCCGTCCCCCAGGGCGAAAGCGTGCCGGGCGGGCGCAGCCAGACGTTTCTGGTGCCTGGTGAAAATCCGCTGGATTTGAATACGCGCACGTTCGCGGCGATTGAGATTGCTTGCCTCGACATCATCGGCAAGGCGGTCAACCGGCCCGTGTGCGATGTGATCGGCGGGCGTGTTCGCGATGAGGTGAGCTTCAGCGCTTACCTGTTTTACAAGCATGGCGGCGGGGGCGGAGTGGGCGCGGACAAGCGCGAGGACGAATACGGCGAGGTGTTAAGCGCGGCGGCCACCGTGCGCGAAGCCAAACAGATGATTGCGCAGTATGGCTTCCGCGAGATCAAGCTGAAGGGCGGCGTGCTGGAGCCTGACGAAGAGATTGAAAGCATACGGCAATTGCGCCAGGAATTCGGACCGAATGTGCCGCTGCGCATCGATCCGAATTGTGCCTGGAGCGTGGATACGTCCGTGCGGGTGGGTGAGGCTCTTCGCGAAGAGCTATCGAACGGCGGTTATCTGGAAGACCCCTGCCCGGAACTCGAAGGCATGGGCGAGGTGCGCCGGCGCTTGCTTGCGCAGGGCATCGGGACAGCGTTCGGCAGCAATGTTGCGGTGACCGGTTTTCCCGATGTGCCGAAGGCCAAGCAGTTGGACGCCGTGCAGATTGTACTTTCAGACCCGCACTATTGGGGCGGCATGCGCCAGGTTCAATTGCTCTCGCACTTCTGCGGCGTGATGGGCATGGGCCTTTCCATGCACTCGAACAGTCACCTGGGCGTGAGCATGATGGCGATGACGCACGTGGCCGCCGCTTGCCCGAACCTGACGTACGCTTGCGACACGCATTACCCGTGGCAAACCGAGCGGGATGAAATTGTGGTGGGCGGCCGCATCAAGTTTCACAATGGCGCGGTGCGGATTCCCGATAAGCCGGGCTTAGGCGTGGAACTGGATCACGATCAGGTGGCGAGAGGGCGCGAACGCTACAATGCGATTCCCTATCGCAAGCGGGACGATACGGCGGAGATGCGCGCGCACGTGGACCCGAACTGGGAACGCGTCCTTCCGCGCTGGTAAAGCGGTTGCTCAGAGCCGCAGCGCGGATTGCTGACAGTTTGAAACGAATGGATAGTTGAACAGTGCCGATTCGAAGATGCGGGCGGGCCCATCATCGCTGGCGCTGGACCATTCCCACTGCTCCGCACGCTGCACCAGATGATCCTGAACCGGATGTTTGTGGATATATTCCACGCTCTTCAAATATTCCGCCTGAGTGCGCACGGGCCGTTCCCAGCTTTCGCGCTCCCAGAATTGGCGGCCGCTGGATTTTTCGCTTGCATCCATCACCGTCTCCGCAATGCGAACGGTGCCGGTGTGCGGATCGATCAAAGCGTGTACATGGTTGTGCAGAACAACCCAGGCATGCAGATCGTAGTAGCCCTTTTCGCGGTCGGCATAGAGGAGCGCGTCGCGCACACGCCGCGCGTAAAGAGGCTGTGCGAGCAAGAGCTTTTCACCCTGATCCCGATCCAGCGCCTTTTCAATAGCGGTGGCACTCGCGCAACGCGCCTTTTGGCGTAAAGACCCGCGCAATCTCCATGTCACGAAAATCATGTTCAACCAAATAGTGACAGCGCCTTTGAAAGTTCTCGCGAGTTTTCAGCCGTGTTAAAACAGGACACGTGACTCCACGCGATTTTGCCCGGCAATTGACCGGTGTTTTCGGCTTCCCCGTAACCCCTTTTCGTCAAGACCTTTCACTGGATCTGGCGGCTCTTGAACGCAATGTGGATGAAATGGCCGCGCATCCTTTCTGCGCCATGGTGGCCACCGGCGGCACCGGCGAACTGTATTCACTGACCGTGCAAGAGACGGAGGACGTGGTACGGACAGCCGTGCAGGCGGCGAAAGGGCGCATGCCGATTGTGGCGGGCACCGGCTTCAACGCGGCCATGGGTGTTGACATCGCGCGCCGCGCTGAGAAGGCCGGCGCGCAATGTCTGCTGGTGTTGCCGCCCTATTACAGCAATGCTCCGGAAGAAGGCTTGTTCGCCTATTACGAAGCAATCGGCAAAGCCACCGGCTTGCCGTTGATGATTTATAGCCGCGACTGGGCGAATTTTTCGCCAGACCAGGTCAGCCGCCTGGCCGACCGCGTACCTACGCTGGCGGCCTGGAAAGACGGCCAAGGCAACGGCATGCGATACGGGCGCATCATGCAGAAAGTGGGAGACCGCCTGGCGTGGCTGGGCGGGCTGGGTGATGATTGCGTCCCCGTTTATTTCGCGGTTGGCGTGCAGGCTTATACATCCAGCATCTCCAACATTTCGCCGAAGGTATCGCTCGCGCTTGCCAAGGCCGGCATGGCGCGCGATTTCCCGGCCATCACCAGCCTGATGAACCGCTTCGTCAATCCTCTTTACGCTTTGCGCGAGCGCGTGAAAGGCTATGAGGTTGCTGTGATGAAGACTGCGATGGAGATGATGGGGAAGCCGGCGGGACCGGTGCGGCCTCCGCTTGAGAATACAAGACCGCAGGACATGAAAGACCTGGAACGCATTGTGGCGACTTACCAGGAGTTTGAGCACGAATAGCTACCGGCTGCGCTCCAGATCCAGCAGGAAGCGCTTGAGTGGCAACCCGCCGCCGAAGCCAGTCAGCTTGCCATTCGTGCCGATGATGCGATGGCAGGGAATCACAATCGGTATCGGGTTGCTACCGTTCGCGGCACCCACCGCGCGCACGGCCTTCGCGGTGCCGATCTCTTCCGCAATCTGGCCATAGCTGCGGGTTTCGCCATAAGGGACCCGCAGCAGCGCCTGCCACACACGCTGCTGAAACGCTGTGCCATGCGGCGTTAGAGGCAACTCGAAGGTTTGCAGTTCGCCAGCGAAGTACAACCGTAACTGGCGCGCTGTCTCCATCAAGACGGGATCGGCCGGCGCGTCATCCGCGCCCTCGGGCACGTCGCTTCCGAAGCGGATTTCACAGAGTGCGCCGCCCTTGGCCACCAGCACCAGCGGACACCGCGTATCGTGAAAACGAACCCAATTCACCGCTTTATTCCGTTCATTCCTTGCGCCAAATTCCCACCACCGATTTTCCCACCGAGTGGCACAGGTACTTGTCGATGTTTCGCGATACCGGTACCAGCCATTTGTCCCACACGCCCAACTGTTCCTTCGTGGGCATGGACTGCTTGAGAAACAGCGCGTTCGCGGTGGACGCCAGCAGGCCGGCGGAATCCAGATAGACGAGCCGTTCAACTCTGGTGCCAGCGGGCGTGATGTCGCGGAGCATGGCGCGGCTATAACGCCGGAAATGCCCGATCGCTTTATCGAAAGGCGTGTACAAGCGCTGGTGCGCGGGTGACAAAACAATCACGCGGCCACCCTTGCGCAAGCGCGCCGCCGCGGCTTTCAGTTCATCCGCATCGTGCTCGATATGTTCCAGCACGTCGATATAGATGATGGTGTCGAAGCGGTCGGAAGGCGGAAGATCGGAAAGAGTGCCGCAAACATTTTCGTAGCCGCGCGTGCCTTCGATGGTGCCCACCTGTTGGATCATGCGCGCGGCCAGTTGCGGATCGGGTTCGAGGCACACCCAACGCCCGCGCGGCACGCGGTCCAGCAAGGCCGTGTTGGTCCCGATGCCCGCGCCCACCTCCAGCACGTCGCCCGAGATATAGGGCCGCACCCACGCGGACCAATATTCTTTCCAGTTGCGGACGCCGGCAAACAGGTCTAACTCAGAGCCGACATACTCCATTTCAGCCATGCGGATAAGCCTCCACCACCTCCGCGATAAAGAGCGGCGAATCGCGAAGCGGCATAAAGCCGAGATTGGTTCGATTGGAAAGCATGAAGAAGGTAAAGCTGGAGGCAATGGCGATCAGTTGAATCAGGATCACCAGCAGCGTGCCGATGGCGTAAGTGGCCCAGCCGGGGATGGAGAGATCGGTGAACAACCGCAGATAAATGGTGGCACCGATGCCGCCCAGCACCAGGATGGCGCACATCATGGAAGCAATCAGAATTCGCACGCCCACCACGTCGCCGTACACTGAAATCGCGCTGAGACCGTGTGTGACCAATGCCACGAAATTCATTTTCGAAACGCCCGCGATACGATGCCCGCGGGGAATCGGCACCATGGTATATGGCAGGCGCGAGTGGAAGACGGCGGCGGCGTAATGGTTCCAAAGTTCGGAGAGCACGACCAAGGTGCCGAGGTTGCTTGCCGGCAGAATACTAAAGTTTCCGACGCGCACCTTCAAACCAGTGAGAAGCAGATGGACGTTCCGGTACAGGAAATACGACGCGCGAAAGAGCAGCGATTCCGAACGTCGCGTGCGTTCCGCGAAAACGGCAATGGTGCCTTCCATGGCGGCAAACTTTTGCAGCAGTTGCAACGCGCCTTCCGGCGTATCTTCGCCATCGGCATCCATCACCATCACTCCATCGCAGGCCATATTCTGTTCCACGTAAACCAGGCCGATGGCGATGGCTCTCTGATGGCCCACGTTGCGCCGAAGACGAACCACACGCACCGTGCGCACGGCGGAGAAGGACGATTCGAAATCACGCGGTGCCCATTTTTGAACGGAGCCATCGTCCACCAGCACTACGTCGAGCGAGTAATGATGCGCCCCGATAGCCCGATCCATTCGGCGGGTCAACTCCGCCGCCGATGTCCAGTCATCACGAACGGGCATCAGCACGACAATACGCGGAGGAGCCTCCGCATCGCCCGGCAAGGCCATGGTAAGTCCTAAAGGTAGCACTGACACCACTGGCGGCAACGTATCTCTTTTCACTGGTTTGCTATCCTGTTGCGGTGCAGCCCGAGCCGATTGCTCCCCAGGCACTTCTGTCATGGGAACGCGGAGTTCCGTTGCTGGCGGTGCTTATCTTCGTGGCGCTTGCACTGGCTAGCGCGGCCACCCGCGCCCCTTGGTGCGATGAAGCTTACTTCGCGGAACCGGCTTATCAGATCCTGAAGATCGGCAAGATGGCGACGCTGGTTTCGCCTCCTTCACCCGTAGACGACCCGCGAACCTTCGGCACGGACCAATACATCTTCTGGACGCTGCCGCTCGACATTGTTCTTCAGGCGGCCTGGTACAAAGTGGTGGGATTCGGGATGATCCGCATGCGCGTGTTGTCTCTGTTGTGGGGCTTGGTCGCCATCTGGTCCTGGTGGATGATTCTGAAGAAGATTGGCGCGGATGCGCGCCTGCGAGCAATTGCCGTGTCTCTGATTGCGCTGGATTATGCTTTCGTTCGCGGCAGTTCGGAAGGGCGAATGGATGTGATGAGCGCCGCGCTGGGCTTTCTGGGCATCGCCATTTTCCTCCGCGCGGAGGAACGCAATTATACGCGCGCCATTTTCTGGAGCGCGTGTTGCGCTGGGGCGAGTATGCTCACTCACCCAATCGGCGGCATGCTGGCCACGGCGGCTCTGGGCCTGACGATTCTGTGGTATGC
>JBBROT010000123.1:0-8922 GCA_038229155.1 Bryobacterales bacterium
GCGATTTTAGATTTTCAAGCAGCGCGAGAGTGCCGGGGACCATGTAGTTTTCAGGATTGGCATGGCCGCTTCGCAGATCGGCGAGGCGCGATTCGATTTTGGCGTGGAGCAGATCGAGGTACATGTTTTTATAGACCAGCGGGTCTCGGGGCTTGCCGCCGCGGCGCTCGATATTTTCGGCCAGTTCGATCATCTGGTACATGGTCTGCTTGCCGGTCAACCGGCCGACGAATTCTTCGACTAACGCGCGAAGTTCGGCTTCCGATTCGCCCGATTTGGTGGCGGCGAGAAGCTCCACCATCATGGGGATCATCACTTCCATCCAACCGGCGCGGATCACGGAAATAGTGCCATCGAAATCGAACAGAGCGACGCGGGCCTGGCGGGCATGCGCGCCCGCGTGTAACGTTTCAATCACTTAAGTATTGTGGCAGGCCAGAGAAACTTTTGTCTGGCAACGATGTGAGATCGGGCTTCAGATCGGCTGTAAGAAACGTTCAACTAAGGCAGTAACACCTATGAAGCTTCTGGGCCTGTTTTCTCTTGGCGGCCGGATACGCGGCCCGTGCCCACCGGATACAACACCCGACTGACGGGTATCAAGGATAATGGCGAGGCTCTGGGCTACTATTGCTGCCGCTTTTATGCGGGGAGCCAATCGACACTGGGCTCGTGACCGATGGCACGACGTTCTCCGATTTCGGCTGGACCGATCCGGCGAATGGCAGCACGCTGACGCGGCCTTTCGGAATCAATGACCAGGGTGCCATCATCGGTGACTTCTACTTCTCCGGCGAGTTTACGTATCGCGGCGTTCTGGACACGGGTGCCGGTTTGCAGGCCTATTCCTATGCGGCATCACGGTGGGTTACTATGCCGACTATGTCAACGGCGGGACTCATGGCTTCGAGTTCCAGAGCGGTATCTTCACACCGCTGAATTGTATTCCGTACGCCATCAACAACAAAGGCCAGATTTTGGGGACGCTGGATCAATCCGCCGGGGTGATTTTCATCGATACGAATGGCTCGCGGGTGAACCTGCCGGTCACTTTTCCACCTACTTCGTGCTTCGCCTCAAGGGCCATTACGGGATTCAACAATAGCGATGTGATCACCAGCCAGGATTTCATCTATTCGAATGGCGTGTTCACGCAGATTCACATTCCCGGCGCGACGCAGGTGAACGTGAATGGCGCTGGGGATGTTTTGGTTGGTTCGTACGAGGAGGCGCCGGGCCTGACGCGGATAAGATAACTTCATGCGAACTATCGTTGTTGCGCTCCTGCTGTGCGGCATTTTGCCCGCTCAGACCCCACCTAAGAAGGCACAGTCGTTGAAGGAGGTGCTGCTGGAGCAACTCCACACCACGCACGACAAAGAGGAATGGTACGTCCCCATCGACATCGCCGTGGCGGGGCTGACGGCGGAGCAGGCCAAGTGGACGGATGGGCATGGCAACCATTCGGTGGGGCAACTTGTGAATCACCTGGCTTTCTGGAACGAGAGAGTGCTGGCGGAGATGAAGGGCGAGAAGCCGGCCGCCTTCAGTGGGAACAACGATGAGACGTTCAACAGTTTCGACAGCAAGAGTTGGGCGGCGACCGTGAGCCGCCTGGACACTGTGATGAAGGGGATTGAAAATCTGGTGGAGGATGCGGACGAGGCGAAACTACGCGCTTCGGCTTCGACGATTGCGCATGTCGGAGCGCACAACGCGTACCACTTGGGCCAGATCATTTTCGTGCGCAAACTGCAGGGCGTTTGGGACCCGAAGAACGGAGTGAAGTAGAGGCTGGCGAAGCGCGGCTTACGCCTTGCAATCGCAAATCTTGTTCAGCCCTTCCTTCAAAATTGCAGCCGATGTTTCGACGATGATTGCGGCGGCCTTCCCCGAACCGGGCGGGAAGCCGTGCATCTTTCCGATTGCTTCGGTGACCTGGTCCGCCACCAGGCCGGTCAGCTTCGCCGCCGTGTCATACAATTTCCGATGCTGGCAAAACCCGGCGCGGGTGCATATTCCTTCCTCGACGGCCGGCCGAAGGAAACGCACGTAGAAAGCTTCCCCAATTTCTTTCGGCGAGGGGAGTTTCAGCGCTGCCGCTTGCACAACAGCGTCTTTTTGCAGCGATGGAATATTGTTCTCTATGGCGACATACAACTCGTCCTGTTCCGCGGTTTGCATGCGCGACTGAATTTGTTCGATGAGTGCTGAATCCGCCATCTCGTTCTCCTTTTGGTGGTTGGTTTACAATGCCGAACAAGCAGCATCGGCATCAATGAGACCGGAGCCCTGCTCCATCTTCGGCAATCCCAGAGTGGCCGCCGTCCTTTTCAAAGCTCCGGCCACCTGAGTGTGGGCAACTGTCCGGCCCTGGTTGGTCATTTCTTCCAGCAGCAGAGCGCACACTCCACTGACGACTGCCGCGGCCTGACTTGTTCCGGATAAGCCGTAATGATCGGAATCCACCTGCCAAGGCGCGATACCGGTGGTCAGTTTATCGAGCGTGCCGTTGTTCAAGCGGCAACTCACAACACTCACACCGTCATAGCGCCGGCCGGCGGGAAGCTCCATGCCTCCGGGAGCTACAACATCGGGCTTCATCCTGCCGAAGCTCGCCGGTCCTCTGCTTGAAAAAGGCGAGACCAGACTGAAAGGCCCCGGCGGACGGCTAAGGGAAGCACCAACCGTCAACACGCGGCTTCCGCCACCCGGTGCCGTGATGCTGCCCTGAGAGGGTCCCCCGTTGCCTGCGGCTGCAACGACAACAGCATCCGTAGTCGCCTGATCGAAGGGATCGCAAAAGTGATCGTATGTGTTGCTCGAATTGAAGTCGCGTTGTGGAACTTCGAAGCTGCAATTGATGACAATTTTCTTGTCATTCGGGAGGTGTTGCGTTTCTTGAATCACATCCTGCAGTGCTTGCAGAAGGTCGATTTGTTTGCCTTCTCCCGCCGCGTCTAAAGCGCGATAGGACCACACCGTTACCTTGGGGGCAACGCCGCGATAACCAATGCAATCGGCTCCGATGATGCCGGCCAAGTGAGTTCCATGACCGTGCTCATCAGTCATGCCGGTGCCAATGTAGTCCTTCTTATCGATGATGCGGCCGGAACCGAAGTCACTGTGGGTGCTATCGACGCCCGAGTCTATCAACGCGACAATCTCCCCCGCGCCGGAGCAAGTGGACGAAATGCTGGAGGCGGATATGCGTGGTAAGCCTAAATCCATGCAGGAACGCACGGGAAGGGTAAGGCTGATGGCGCGAACCGCGGGGCTTTCCACAGCGCGGCGAATCTGATCCGCTGTCAGTCTCGCAATAATCTGGTTCGATAGCCACACCTGCAGAAACTCGCGCTCGCCGTCACCGAAGCCGATCTCCAGGTTCTGGAGCAGTCTCGATTGAGACTCTCTGGCATGAGCTTGGCGGCGACGGATTCTGGCAGCCCGATCCAGCATTAGAAGTTCTTCGTAATCTAATACGTCTGCCATCTGCAGCACTACTTCGAGAGTGCCCCACCGGTCTTCGTCGTGGACGAGCGCCCACAAGGCGCGAGCGGCATCGGAACTAAGCTTTTCGGCTTCATTGAACCCGTTTCCGATCAGGTGCTTGATGGCATATTGCCCTTTTTGTGCAAGAGCCAAGCGGGCCGCCAGGATATAGAGCGATAGGCTTTCGCGCGAAATACCCACCGAGACGCTTGCATGGGAAGGACGCATATCCAATAGCTGATGCGCAGTTTTGATATTGGCCTTGTCGAACCGGTACAGATTTTCGAGAAGGTCATGCGGGGAAGCCCATAGTGAAGCTATCTGCTGATTTGGATTTCGATATGGCCAGGATTGGGAAGTGCCACAAACACGACATCGAAAAGCGTGGCCCGCACCGCAATATTCGCAAGTCCAAACGTGCGGCCACAGATTTTCGTCGGAGCCCGGCCACTTAAGAATATCGAAAACCTCATCGAGAGTGATGTCGTGGCCCACGCGAATTTCTCCGCACAGTAGGATATCACTCTGGAGCTGTAGGCTAGCGCAGCAGGACCATTTCTGTTCGCGGGAACGCGAAGCGCCTGGCTTGCTCATCGATGAGATTCACCTGGCAGATATACTTGCCGGGCAGGAGCTTGGCGAGCGAGACCTGGAACTGGACGGGCAGCGCGTTGTTGCGTTTGAGCGCCAGTTGCGAGACGCGGACAGATGAAGTTTCAAAGGCTTTGACCCCGCCGCGATAGAAGGTGAGCACGGCCGAGACGCTGGGCGCGGGAGCGAGGGCCGCATCGTAGACTTCCAGGTAGACGTATAGATTCTGATCTTTGCGGAAGACTCGCGTGATGCTGGGGACAAGCTTCTGGCCATCCTGAATGAGCGGATCGGCGGCTAGATCTTTCTTGTTCGCGCCAGCATTGCCGACCTGTTGCGAGATGGGCTGGCGCTGTGAACTATAGACGACGGAGCTGATTCGAAGAGCACCGGTTTGCGAGGTGAGATCGGGGACGGTGAAGGGAGCTTCGTAGGTGCCCATCTTGCCGCTTTGATTTTCGCGGACCAGCATCTTCAGACGGTATGAGCCGGGCGAGAGCGTGAAGCCGGTGTCATAAGCGATGGTTCGCTTGGCGACATCTTCAGCGCTCGATTCGCCCAGCTTGACCTTGATGCTATCGCGGACACTCGCGGTGAGCTTGCCTTTCGAATCGCGGACCTGGCCGATGAAATCGAAATCGGTTTCCTTCTTGCCGAGCGAGACCGAAGAGCCGGGAATTTTGAGCGCCACGGGGACGAAATAGTTGGTCTTGCCGAGGCGGAAATAATCGGTCTCGACGGCGAGCGGCAAGTCCGTGACGGGGTCGCCAAGCATGAGCGCTTCTTCGAGCTGGCTTTCGCGATCGCCGGAAGTGAACTTGGCGAAGATCTTGGGGCCGAAGTAGCCGGAGCGGTAATCGATCTTCGCGCTCATGTTGTTCTTGAGCTTAATCTGCACGCGGCGGAATTTGCCATCCTGCTTATCGTTACTGGAATAGAAACCGAGGATGTAGTAGCTCATCACGTCGTCTTGCGCCTGGGTGATGCCGAGCGCCAGGTCGTTGTTGTCGAGGAAGGCCTTGCCGCCTGTATCGGCGGCGAGCGAGACCAGGGTTTCCTGCTGATCGTTGAACTTGGCGCGCTTGCCGGATTGGGCGGCACCGGTGAACATGCTGTTGCCGCGCGTCTTGGCGGAGGAGGCGTCGCCGCCGGGGGGCAGAGCGGTGAGGCCGCGCGAATCGATGGGGTAAAATGAGACGTTAGCGCGCACGGCGGCGTTGATGGCGCTGCGGAGTTGCGACTGATTCTCGACACCGGATTTGCTGATGCCGCTTGAGAAATAGAGCAGCGCTTTCTTTTCGGGAAGCGCGCCCAGCATTTTGGCGGCGGATTCGAGAGCGCTCAGTTTGCGGTCAGTGTTGAAGATGTTGAACTCGGTCTCATCGGCGTTAAGGGCGTCGCCGTTGTCTTCACCGCTGTTGTCGTCGCCCGCGCCGCCGTCGGTTGCGAGGTCGTTGGCGCGGCCGATGGGGAGAGCTTTCAGAACCTCGGTGAGCCGGTCGCGGTCATCCGTAAAATCCTGCACGACCTGGAGGTTGGAACTGAACGTCATGACGGACACCAGGTCAGAGGGTCCCATCTTTTTGGTGACGAACTGGAGCGCGGAATCCTGCGCGCGGAGTTGTTCGGCGGGCTTCATGGAACTGAGGTCGAAGAGCATGACCATCAGGCGGCGGTCCTGATATTGCACACGCCCGGGAGTGGTGGCGATGACCTGTTGGCGGCCCTGGGTGTTGGCAACTTTGGCGGGCGTGACGGGGGGTGTGTTGGTGGAAGCCTGGCCGGAACCCAACCGCTGCAATTCGAAGACGGAGATGGCTTGCGGCTTGCCGTCTTCGAGCAGAACGAAATCGTTCTTTTCGAGGTTAGTGATTTCCTTGCCGGATTTATCGCGAACGGTTACGTCTAAGATGACCAGGTTGCTGGTGGATTTGAAGGTGGTCTCCTGCTGGAACATCAGGAATAAGAGCGGAAGCAGTTTCAGCATGGATTAGAAGCGCAGCCGCGCCGTGGCCGTAACCGTGCGCATGCCGTTGACGGCAAGCGGTAAACCATAGTTGGTGGCATTCACTACCGTGTTGAAGCTGGTGATGTTGGGAGTGTTAGTGAGGTTGGTGCTTTCGACGCGCACTTCCAGGCGCTTGCGATCGTCATGGACGCGGAAGGAGCGGCCGAAGCCCAGGTTCATGGTGAGGCGGTTGGGCCCGATGATGGTGTTGCGGCCGGCATTGCCATAGGTTCCGGGCGCGGGGATGGTGAAGGCGGCAAGATTGAACAAGCCACTGCCGGAGCGAATAGGGAGGCCTGTTGAATCGGCGCGGCCGCTGCCGACAGCACCGGTGCCGCCGATATTGGCCAGGTTGCCGAGGACGCGCGCGGTGAAGGGCAGGCCGCTGGCTGCATTCAATCCGCCGGTGAATTGCCAGTCTTTGAGAAGCTTTTCGCGCCAGCCGCTGGCTTTGATCACGCCGTTTTCGCCGAACGGGGAGCTGTAGATGAAGAACAGGTTGAGGACGTGCCGCTGATCGAAGCTGGAGAGGCCACGTTCCGCGCTGATATTTTGATCGTTCTGGGCGACCACGGTGCCGCCGTTGCCGATAGTAGAGGCATCGTCAATGGATTTCGAGAAGGTGTAGAGCGCATTGGCGGAAATGCCTTTCGAGAAGCGGCGCGTGAAGCGGACCTGCAAGGCATGGTAGACGGAATTGCCGCTCGAAGTATCGTACGTGAAGCCGACAGCATTGCCTATCTGACGGCGCTGTTCGCTGGTGAGTGGCGCGCCGGGAGCGGAGCGATTGGGCAGACGCTGAATATCGAGCCGTGTGCCTTTGGTGCCCTGGTAGCCGAGTTCCAGCACCAACTGATAAGGCAGCGTCTTCTGCACGGAGACGTTCCAGGTTTGGATATAGCCAGGCTGGTAATGGCGATCAATGGCGTAAGAATTCGTGATGGCTTCGGCGGGCCGCAGGGCGAAGCCGTTCTCAATGGTGAGCGGCTGCAGCAGGCTGGTGGTGAGCGAGGCGGCTTTCGCGAAGGGCGGCTGCGAAGCCAGGCGGTTGGTGAACTGCGTGTAGATGGCACCGTTATAAAAGATGCTGTAGCCAGCGCGCACGAGTGTCTGCTTCTTGGCCCAGGGACGCCATGCGACGGCGGTGCGCGGGGAGAAATTGTTCTTCTCGGGATCGATCAGGCCATCGGGAAACTTGCCGGAATAAGGCCCGATTGCGCCGGGCGTCACGACAGCCACAGCGGTGAAACCGGGCGCGATATCGAGGTTCGCGATGTGCCCGTACTTTTCGTGAAAAGGCGTGAAGTATTCGTAGCGCAGGCCGAGGTTGAAGGTGAGGTTGGGGCGCACCTTCCAATCGTCAGTGATGTAGGCGTTGTAGACCGAACCGCGAAAGTAATTCGAGTTGGTGCCGAAGCGGACGCTGCTGGATTGCGGGAGGCCGAGCAGGTAATCGGCAAAGTCATAGCCGGTGTTGGGCAGGGGTTGACCGGCGGCATCGAAGCCGCTGGTGAGCAGGCCGGAGAAGGAGTAAGTGCCGCGCCCGTTCGAATCCGTCAGGATGTTGAACTGCTGGCGGCGATACTCACCGCCGACGACGAAAGTATGCCGTCCGCGCACCAGCGTGAGGCCATCGGTGAAGCCTACTGTCTGGTTGCGGGTGAGGTTGGGGCTGGCATCGTTGAGGGCGCCGAAGTTGGTGAAGGAGACGTTGGGCGGGCCGAAGTTGATGGGGTCGCGCGAGGTGCCGTTGATGCCGAGTTGCGCGGCTACGTCAGCGCCGTTAGAAAAGAAAGGCACGGTTTCGCCGCGGTTCCGGCTGAAGTTGAGGGAGGCGCTGTTCAGCATGCGCGCGCTGAAGGTGTGGGTCCAACCCAAGGTGGCGGAGGTGCTGAAGCCGGTGGCTTCATCGATATACCCGAAGAGTTGCGCGTTGCGGGCGTCGCGATTTTGCAGGTTCACGTTCAGGCTGAGCTGATCGCGTTTGGTGACCGGTCGGTTGAAGCGGACATTCAGATTGTCGGTGTTCTGAGGAACGGAGCGGACGATCTGATAATTCTGCACGGTTCCGGGCTGGTTCGCGCGCGGGATGAAGGAGAGGAGTTTGAGCGCGGTGGGATCGAGGCGGGAAGGCGGAATGACATTGCCGGGGAAGGGGGCGTTGGTGCGGGGATCGTAAATGTTGACGGTGGAACTAGTGAGGGAGCGGGAGAAATCGCCTGAGCGTTCGAGGTCGGTGGGGACGGTGGTGAAGGCGTCGTAAGGGGTGCGGCTGCGATTCCCGTTGTAGTTGATGAAGAAGAAAGTCTGATCGCTGTGAATAATATGGGGGATGTTGAGTGCGCCGCCGGCGGAGAGGCCGAAGCGGACTGAACCGTAAGAGCGCTTGAGCACCTCCTGGCCGGTGAGCGAATATTGGCGGGCGTTGAAGGCGGAATTGCCGGCGGTGACCGTGGCTTGACCTCGGATGGCGTTCCGGTTGCGCGCGGAGCGATTGCCGAAGTTGGGATTGCCCTGACCGGTTCTTGCGCGGCGCTGACCGGGCGTGCGGCCTCCGCCAAAGCCACCACGCCCGCCGAAACCGCCACCTCCACCGGGTCCACCAAAGCCGCCTCCACGTCCGCCGGGGCCTTGACCGGGTCGGCCGCCGCCTTCAAAAGGATTATTTTGGCCGTTACCGGCGTCGGGACCGCGCGCGAAGGTGTCTTCCGGGCGGGCTTGCGACAAGCCTTGGGTGAGACTGCCGCTAACCACGAAAGCTTCGCTGGCGGTGGCATTTTCGGGGACGGCGGAGGGCTCGGGGGCGCTGGCCAACTGCGCTTCGGCCGCGC
>JBBROT010000124.1:0-8871 GCA_038229155.1 Bryobacterales bacterium
ATACGACCGCGGTGGAACAGGCGCAACTCTATCTGGTGCTGCCCGGCACAGTCCATTCCGCCGAATACCGCCAGGAACAAGCACTGGCTTCGAACGTGGCATCCATCGGCTCCGGCTTCACGGTGCGAGACGCGATTCCCCTGTTACGTGAGATGCGACTGCTCAAATCGCCCAGCGAGCTTGCCGCCATTCAGCGCGCCATCGATATCAGCGGCGAAGGCTTCGCAAAGGCTTTCGCGCGTACCGGCCCCGGCGTCGCCGAGAGCGATATTCAAGCCGAGTTCGACCGCGTCTATGCCCACCACCACGCCCGTTGGGGCTACCCCACCATCGCCGCATCCGGTGCGAACGGGACAACGCTGCATTACAACTCGAACAGCGGCGAGATGCCAGCGCAAGGCACCATGGTGTTGGACGCGGGCGCAGAGTATGCGCAATACAGCGCCGATGTGACCCGCACTCTCCCCATCACCGGCAAGTTCACGCCGGAACAGGCCGCGCTTTACCGGATTGTGTACGAAGCGCAGCAGGCCGGCATCGCGGCAGCGCGCACTGGGGCTGAACCGGGAACGGCCGCGAAGTTCGCTCCTGACTCGCTACAGGGCGTTTGTGTCGACATCATCCGCAAAGGTCTGATCCGACTGGGGCTGGTCATGTCGGCGACCAACGACGAGTATAAGAATTGGTTCCCTCATGGCGTGAGCCATCAACTGGGAATGAATGTCCACGATCTTTCGCGCCGCGACGTGAAGCTGGCACCCGGCATGGTGGTCACTATGGAACCAGGGATCTACATTCGTCCGGATGCGCTCGATTCGCTTCCGAACACGCCTGAGAACGACAAGTTCAAAGAAGCAGTACGCCCGGTCTTCGAAAAATACAAGGGCATCGGCGTACGAATCGAAGACGATATTTTGATCACGAACGGCGCGGCTAAGGTGCTGTCCGCCGCAATCCCTTCCAAGCTGGAAGATGTGGAAGCGGCGATGCGGAAGAAACAATAGTCTTATAAAAACTGGTGGCCAGGGACGGAATCGAACCGCCGACACGCGGATTTTCAGTCCGCTGCTCTACCAACTGAGCTACCTAGCCACTCATCGAAGTTTAACAGATCACACGGCCTGGTTTAACAGATCACACAGCTTGCAGTTCGCCCAGACGCTGCTTGGTTTCCTTCTCCACATCCGCGTGCAAGCTGTTTCCGTGGGCATCCATGGTCACAATGGCCACGAAGTGATTCACGCGCAAATGCCAGATCGCCTCAGGAATCCCCAGTTCCATCCACTCCACCCCCAGCACCTCTTTGATGGACCGCGAATAGAACTGCGCTGCCCCGCCGATAGCGTTCAAGTACACCGCGCCGTATTCCTTCAAAGCTTCCAGCGTCTTCTGCCCCATGCCACCCTTTCCCATCACAGCGCGCACTCCATATTTGCCGATGACGTGCGCTTCGTATGGCTCCTCGCGAATGCTGGTGGTCGGTCCCGCGCCCTTTACCACCCAGCGGTCTTGCGCGTCTTTCATCATCACCGGCCCGCAATGATAGAGCACGGCACCGTTCAAATCCACCGGCGGATCCTGCTTCATCAACCGCGCATGTACGGCGTCCCGGCCGGTATACATTTCGCCATCGATCAGCACCACATCGCCCACCTTCAGCGCCCGCACGGCTTCTTCGGTCAACGGCGGCGTCAGGATAATTTCGCGCCCGGTGAGCGGGAACCCTTCCTCACGCGCCATCTTTTCCACCGCGCGCTCGGGGTCGCGGTACAACCACTCTGTAATAGCCCCTGTGTTCGCGTCCAGCCTGACGCCCAACCGGCGGAACGCCCAACAGCTATAAGCAACCGAGACAAAAAAGCTGGCCGGCAACCGGTTCGCGGCCACAATCTTGCAGCCGATGAGTGAAGCCTTGCCGCCGAACCCCATGGGTCCCACACCGATGCGATTGGCCTCTTCCATCACCTGCCGTTCCAACTGCGCCAGGCTCTCCACGGGATTCACATCGTCCAGTTCGCGAAACAATTGTTCTTTCGCGAGCTCATATCCATAAGCCCGGTCGCTCCCGATGCAAACGCCCAACGACCCCGGCGAGCACCCCTGCCCCTGCGCCTGCCAAACCGCGTGCAGGATGCACTTCCGCACACCTTCGATGTTGCGGTCCGCGCGCCCCAACTCCTCCAGGTTCGCGGGTAGCGAATACTGAATGTTTTTGTTTTCGCACCCGCCGCCCTTCAGCACCAGCTTCACTTCAATTTCATCCTGCTCCCATTGATCGAAATGAATCACCGGCGTGCCGAAGCCCAGGTTGTCGCCGGAATTCGCGCCCGAGAGGCTGTCCACGGAATTCGGCCGCAGCTTGCCACGCCGCGTCGCTTCCGCAATCGCCGCTTCAATTGCGCGCCGTAGCGCAATCTGGCTCACGCCCAGCGGCGTATGCACTATAAACGTGGGCATGCCCGTGTCCTGGCAAATCGCGCCTTCGTCTTCCTCGGCCATGTCAATGTTTTGCGCGATGATGTTCAGCGCCTGCGAAGCTTGCGTGTGCGGCGTCTCTTCGCGCAGAGCGATTCCCATGGCGGCGCGCACATCGGGCGGCAGATTCGTGGAAGTCTGTGTGATTAGTTCAACAAGGCTTTCGGCAAGAAATTGCATGGAGGTGTGTCTTCATTTTATGCGCAGCGTTACCGTGCACGGTGTGCCGGGCCGAAGCGACGCGGTGCGGCTTTCAAAGTCCGCGAATCGGCCGCTTTCGCCAACTGTCGCACTGAGCGACACGTTTTCCGCGTGAATGGAAACGGCTTGGCCGGCGGGTAACGTTGCGAACTCTGCCCGGAGCAATTCAGAATGCGGTGCGATGCGAAACAGTGCGGCGCGATTCGCTTCCGTCACGGGTTGGCCGGGCAGGATGTTTCGTTCCACCACCATTCCCGCCGCCGGTGCATGCACCTCCGCTGCGGCCGCGGCGGTTAACGCCGTAACAGCTTCGCGGTTCTGAGTGAGTGTTGCGCGTTGCTGATCCTCCAGCTTCGCGAGTGTGTTATCCGCCGCGCGCGACGCCTCCTCTTCAGCCGCCAATTCCGCCGCGGATCGATCCCTGTCAGCCAGCGCTTTCTCATACACCAGGCGAGGAGTCGCACCCTCCCGGTTCAAGAGTTCCTGTTTGGCGAAGACCTGCTGTGCGCGCGCCAGCGTCAACCGCCGAAGCGCGACGGAAGTCTGCAAACTATCCGAATATTTCCGAGCCGCGGTGATCGCAGCGGCGGCGGGCGCTGGATTCAAAGACGCCGCCGGTGGCTTACCCACAATCGCCAGCACTTGTCCATCAGTCACCACGGAACCCACATCCACCCTCACGGATTCGACATTACCGCTCAGGACAGTGCCCGCCGCTACGGTTTCGCGAGCCACAACGTGGCAGGCAAAACTACGCTCTTGCGGGCCAACCGGTGCCGGTTCTTTGGTCTTCACGGCAATCGGCGGTGGATCGTTCGAGCGGCACGCCGCAAGTGCCACCAGCGTTACCGCGACCCCGGCATATCGCCGGCTCAAAGCAGACGCGCCGCCGCCTTCGCGAAATAGGTCAGCACAAAATCCGCGCCGGCCCGCCGGATACTGATCAGGCTCTCCATCATGGCTCGCTCATAATCGATCCAGCCCCGCTCCGCCGCCGCCACAATCATGCTGAATTCGCCGCTCTCCTGGTAGGCCGCAATCGGTACATCGAAGCGGACGCGCGCTTCGCGAATCAGATCCAGATAGGGCATGGCCGGCTTCACCATGATCATGTCCGCGCCCTCTTCCAGATCCAATTCAATCTCGCGCATCGCCTCCCGCGCATTGGCCGGGTCCATCTGATAACTGCGCCGGTCCCCGAATTGCGGAGCCGAATCCGCCGCCTCGCGAAACGGTCCATAAAATACGGAAGCGAACTTGGCCGCGTAACTTAAAATCGGCGTGCCGGAATAACCGGCCGCATCGAGCGCCGTGCGAATCGCGCCGACGCGCCCATCCATCATGTCGGAGGGCGCAACAATGTCGGCCCCCGCGCGGGCATGGCTTACGGCTGCGCGCGCCAGCCAGTCCAAAGTGGCGTCGTTATCAACGTCGCTGCCTTTCACCAAACCGCAATGCCCATGGCTGGTGTATTCGCAATTGCAAACATCGGTCAGCAGCAGCAAGCCTGGCACTTCACGTTTCACCGCGGCCAGCGCGCGCTGCACAATGCCATCGTCAGCGTAAGCACCGCTCGCAAGTTCATCTTTTGTTTCTGGAAGTCCAAAAAGAATCACGCCGCCTAGGCCCAGACTGCGAACCTCTTCACATTCGCGAACAAGCTGGTCCACCGACATCTGAAAATTCCCCGGCATGGAACCAATCTCGCGCTTGATGCCTTCACCCGGACAAACGAACAAGGGCAACACCATCTGCGAGGGCTCCAGCCTGGTCTCGCGCACCAACGCGCGCATCGCGGCGGAAGAGCGCAGCCGCCGCGGACGATGTATCGGAAAGGGCATCTGCTAGCAGTCTAGCGCGCGCTTGACTTGCGCTTTCCGTTCACTAAAATAGAAACCATTAGTCTGTTATGTGTGACCATCTCCGCACCGAAATCATCGCCAGGCGCGACGGCGTCGATTACATAGAATGCAAAGAATGCCGCGAAATCTTCGAAGCTGAAGACCTGGAACCCGTCCCCGGCGACGAAGAAGAGTAACAACACCGGCTTAGCTCGCTCGGCGGCCGCATCGATATCCGCTTGCTACTCTAAACCCTATGTACGACGTAGCGGCCTTCCGCAACAACCTGGACAACATCGCCGCGCGCCTGGCCACTCGCGGCAATTACCATCTTGCAGTTGAGGAATTTCGCGAGCTCGACACCCGGCGCAGGACCGCTATTCAGGAAGCGGAAGAATTGAAGGCCCAGCGCAATTCGCAATCCCAAGCCATCGCGCGGCAACGCAAGGAAGGCATCGACACGGCGGCCGCTCAACAAAGCGTTCGCGCCATGGGGGACCGAATCGCGGAACTGGATCGTGAAGCCACTGCGCTCGAAGATCAGTTCCGCACGCATCTGGCGAACATACCGAACTTGCCGCAAGAATCCGTGCCACTGGGCTCGTCCGCCGATGACAATGTGGAAGTGCGCCGCTACGGCACTCCGCCCGAGTTCGCATTTCAGCCTCAAGCCCATTGGGACCTGGGCCCGCAGCTCGGCATTCTGGATTTCGAACGCGCCGCGAAAGTGACCGGCTCGCGCTTTGCGTTCTATGTCGGTTGGGGGGCCAAGCTGGAACGCGCGCTCACCAGCTTCATGCTGGATATCCATACGCGCCACCACGGCTATACCGAAATGCTCGCGCCCTTCGTGGTGAACTCAACCAGCCTGTATGGCACCGGCAACCTGCCCAAGTTCGGCGAAGATTTGTTCAAGCTTGAAAATTCAGATTATTATCTGATCCCGACCGCCGAAGTCCCGGTCACGAACTATTTTCGCGATGAGACGCTCGATTCCGCGCAGCTCCCAATTTCGTTTTGCGCCGCCACCTCCTGCTTCCGCAGCGAAGCCGGCTCTTACGGCCGCGATGTTCGCGGCATCATCCGGCAGCACCAGTTTCAAAAGGTGGAGCTGGTGAAATTCACCACGCCGGAGCAAAGCTACGCGCAGCATGAACAGCTCACACGCGATGCGGAAGATATCCTGGAACGCCTGGGCCTGCCCTATCGGACCATGGTGCTCAGCACCGGCGATATGGGCTTCACTTCTTCCAAGACATACGATATCGAAGTCTGGCTTCCCGGCCAGAATGCTTACAAGGAAATCTCCTCCTGTTCGAACTTCGAAGCCTTTCAAGCAAGGCGCGCAAATATCCGCGTGAAGTCTCCCGCCACAAAAAAATCGGAGCACCTGCATACCATCAACGGCAGCGGTCTGGCGGTTGGCCGCACGTGGGTGGCGATCGTCGAAAACTATCAGCAGGCCGATGGCAGCATCCTTATTCCCGCAGCGCTTCAGCCGTACCTGAATACCGATAGGATTATGTAACATGCCGGAAGAGTTCGCGCGCCATCTGGTGCTCGTCGGGGTACGCGATGACGATATTCCCGGAGTGGCGAAATCCGTCGAACTCATGACTGAGTGTTTAACGACACTCGGCTATCGGCAGGCGCTGCCCGAACTGGCGAACCTGCAGCCCGGCATGGATTTGAAAGGCAAGCTTTCCACGTGGGCCAGCACCCTTGCGAAAGACGATATCGCGATCCTATATTTCGCGGGCCATGGCGGCACCGTTGCGGGCCGGCACTATCTGGGCCTGCCGGGAAGCGATTTGACACGCCCTTCCGCCACTGCGCTTCCGAGTGAAGAGCTGTTCCGCGTGCTCGCCGAAGGCACTCAGCTCTTACGCCTCCTGGTCATCCTCGATACCTGCTACAGCGGGCAGGGTGCGTTGGACGCGCTCGGGCTCGCGAACGTATTGCAGGGTGAGGAGAAGGACCGCGCCTTCCTGGTGGTCACCGCCAGCCGCCCCAAACAGGAGGCCGGCGATGAAGATTTCGCCGTCGCTTTCCGAGCTTGCGTTTTGGAAAAGCGCGGTGACGCCCTCCCTCGCTATGAAATTCCCACGCTGATTTCTGATTTGAAAGGCAAGCTGAAGCCTTCTCAGACACCGGCCTGGGTGCCCCTGGGCCTGATGCTGGGGGAAGCGCCGGACTTCCTGCCGAACCCGAGTTTCAGCTCCGCCGGGCTGGTGGGTCGCCCCATTGAAGACCGGCACTTCTTTCATGACGACCTGTTGCAGCATTGGAAGCCCCGCGCCATCGGCTCCGAAGCCATCTTCCAAAGTGGCCAGTGGTATTTCACAGGCCGCACCGCCGCGCTGCAAGAACTCGTGGCCTATCTCTCCGCGCCGACTGGCACCGGACGCGGCCTGATCGTGACCGGCGATCCGGGCTGTGGGAAGTCCGCCGTGCTGGGCTATCTTACGTTGGCCTCTGATCCCGACGAAGCTAGTCAGCCAACTTTCGAAGCGTTTCTTGCGTCCATGCCCGAAGGCACGCGTCCGGCGCCAGACTCGATCACGTTCGCGCTGGCCCTGCGCGGCAAAACGCTTGCCGACGCGAAGGGTGCGCTCGCCGAACGCTTCGGTGGCAAGCCCGATGAAGTGCTCGGCAAGCTCACCGCAGGGAACGCAAATACCGTGCTGGTGTTCGATGCGCTGGATGAAGCGACGGCTTCCGATGACATTGCCGATAAGCTGCTGCGACCGCTCAGCGGCTATCCACATCTTCGAATCATCGTGGGCACACGCCGGCCGCAGATCAAGTTTCTCGGTCAGCGTTTCGATCAGCTCGATCTCGACCTGCCCCGCTACCGCAGCGATGCCGACCTTGCCCAATACGTCAGCCGGATTCTGCTTGCAAAAGGCGAAACGCGTCCGACCCCATATCGCGACCGGCCCGGGCCCACGCGTGAGGTTGCAAAGGCGGTTGCGGAGCGCGCCAACGGCAATTACCTGATCGCACGAACCGTGGCGCGCTCTTTGATGGAGCGCGATACCATCATCGACCTCACCAAGGAACAGCTTCCGCAAAACATGCCTGACGCCTTCGCCGATTACATTCGGGTGCTGGGCGAACGCAGCGGTTTGGGCGAGTGGCGCGTTCGCGAATCGTTAATGCCTTTGGCTTATGTGAAGGGGCAGGGCTTGCCGCTCGATATTTGGGAGCTCTTCACTCCCTCCTATGTGGAGCAGATTCTGAGCTTGGCCGCCGCCTTCATCGCCGAATATGTGGAGGAAGGCCGAACCGTCTATCGGCTCTACCACCAAGCCCTCGCCGATGCGCTGCACGATGCCCGGCTAGACGCCGAACGCGAGCGTAAGATGGCGCAGGCCCTTCGAGACGCGGTCCCCGAAAGCAATTGGCTGCGGGCGCACTGGTTCACCCGCAAGTACTTCAGCGTGTATGCAGCGGCGGGAAGTGTGGAACTGCTGGAACAAGCCATGCTCGATGTAAAGTTCCTGGCCGTCGCGAATCTCCCGCTTCTGCTGGCCTCGTCGAAATCGATCAAAACCCTGGAGGCAACCCGCCGTCTTAACTGGCTGAAACTCGCGTCAGACCGGCTGACACATGGCGATGAAGCAGAACGCCTCTCCAATCTGGAACTATGCGCCCTGCAAAGCAATGCAGCCGACCTGGCCCACAACTGCAAGCAAGTTGACGTGCGCCGGAAGTGGTCGCCGAACTGGGCACGCTGGTCCCGCATCGTCACGCCCCACCGCATACTTCGTGGGCACACACGCAGCGTCAACTCCGTCGCTATCTCAGACGGCATCATCGTCTCCGGTAGCGACGACTACACCGTGCGTTTCTGGAATTCCGCCACCAGCGAACCCATTGGAGAACCCGCGCATCATGAAAACAAGGTAATGGCGGTGGCGGCGGATTCCAGCACTGCCGTGTCTGGCGGCTGGGATGACACAGTTCGCATCTGGGACCTCAAAACGGGTAGACCCAAGGGCCGGCCCTTGACAGGTCACACGAATCGTGTTCTCGCCGTCGCGCTCAGCGGAGGAGTGATCGCCTCTGGTGACGCAGGCGGCACAGTCTTACTGTGGGATCTGGAAACTGCAACCAGAATCGGTGAGCCGCTCAAAGGTCACAAGGGACCCATCCGTGCGCTGGCCTTCGCAAATGAGTTCCTCATATCCGGCGGTGACGACGGAACAATATGCATATGGGATTCATCAGGCAAACTACATCGCACCACTCTGCCCGATTCGCCAACCCCTCTTACTTCTCTGGCGATAGCTGGCGATGTCATCGCCGCTGTTTACAATTACCGGTCCTTACAGCGATGGAGCCTGGCTAC
>JBBROT010000125.1:0-8867 GCA_038229155.1 Bryobacterales bacterium
AGAACCGCACCTTCCGCGACAACTATCTGGATCTGCCGTTCGACATCAGCAAGATCTTCTTCATCACCACCGCCAATTCGCTCGATTCCATTCCGCAGCCGTTGCTGGACCGCATGGAGATTGTGCGCCTGGCCGGGTACAGCGAAGAGGAGAAGCTGGAAATTGCGCTTCGCTACCAACTCAAACGTCAGCTTGGGGAAGCGGGACTTACTCCTGAGCAGTGCACGGTTTCGCCGGAAGCTTTGCAGTTGATCATCGCCGGATATACTCGCGAAGCCGGGGTGCGTCAACTGGAGCGCGCCATTGGCAAGGTGATCCGCAAGATCGCCCTGCGTCACGCGGAAGGCAAAGTCGATCCGTTCACAGTGACCGCGGATAACCTGACCGATCTGCTGGGCCCGCGGAAGATTTCACCCGAGCCGGCCAGACGCGACGTGCCCGCCGGTGTGGCCACGGGGCTCGCCTGGACGGAAGCTGGTGGCGATGTGCTGTATATCGAAGCCGCGCTGTTACGCGACGGCAAAGGGCTTTCGTTGACCGGGCAGCTCGGCAACGTGATGCAGGAATCCGCCAAGACTGGACAGAGCTATGTATGGTCGCACGCGGAAGATCTGGGCATCGATCAATCGCTCTTTCGCCGCTACGGGGTGCACGTGCATGTTCCGGCCGGCGGCATCCCGAAAGACGGCCCCTCGGCGGGAGTCACTATGGTCACCGCGCTCACCTCGCTCTACACGGGCTTGCCCGTACGCACCGATACCGCCATGACCGGCGAAGTTACTCTCTCCGGCCTGGTGCTGCCGATCGGCGGCGTGAAAGAGAAAGTACTGGCCGCGCGGCGGCTGGGCATTCATCGCATCATTCTTCCGAAGGCGAACGAGAAAGATCTGCGCGATATACCCGAGCCTGTGCGCGCGGAGATGGAGTTCATCTTTGCCGAGAAAGTAGGCCAGGTGTTGGAAGCGGCGATTCCGGGCATCGGGAAGCGCTTGCGGCTGGTGGCGTAAACACCGCCTAGGGGCGCATCGCTTCGAGTTCTTTTACTTCCTGATCCGTCAGGCGGAAATCGAGCGCACCGATCACGCCATCCACCTGCTTGGCGGATCGCATTCCGACAATGGCCGCGGTTACTTCAGGCCGGCGCAGTGTCCAGGCGATGGCCACCTCACCGGGCGTGCGGTCGTAACGCTTGCCCATCTCGCGCATCCGCTCCACCAGTTCCAGGTTCTTGGTCAGCTTCGGTTCCTGGAACTGGGGGGTGCGCTTCCGGAAGTCATCATCCGGCATGGCGGCGATTCGTTCACACGTCATGGCACCGGTCAACAAGCCCGATTTCATGGGCGAATATACAATAACGCCGATGTTATTCTGGCCGGCATAGGGCAGGATGGACTCTTCAATTTCCGGCGAGAGGAGCGAATACGGCGGCTGCAGCGAGGTGATGGGCGCAATCTTTTGCGCGCGCTTCATCTGCTCCACGTTGAAGTTCGAAACACCGATGTAGCGGACCTTGCCCTGCTCTTTCAGCTTGGCCATTTCCGTCCAGCCTTCTTCAATATCCTCATCGGGCTCGGGCCAGTGAATCTGGTAAAGATCGATAACATCGAGTTGCAGGCGGCGCAGGCTGTCTTCCACTTCGCGCCGGATGGATTCGGCCTTCAGGCTCTTTCCGATCTCGCGTTTTTCATTCCACACGCGCTCGCATTTCGTGAAGACGAAGGGCTTCTTCGAAAGACCCTTCAGAGCGAGAGCGACAATTTCTTCGGAGTGCCCCAACCCATATACCGCCGCGGTATCGATCCAGTTGATGCCTTTTTCGAGGCCAGCCCGCATTGCGGAAACGGATTCGTTATCGTCCTGCGGTCCCCAGCCGAACGCCCAGCCTCCTCCGCCGATGGCCCACGCGCCGATCCCAATTGGCGTCAGATGCATGTCACTATTTCCTAGCTGCTTGGTTTGCATAACCTTTAGAATAGAGTCCATGCCGCAGAAACCGCAAAGTTATGCAAGCCACGCCAGCATCGACCCGATATTCGCGTATTTCTTGCTGCCTGTTTCCTTCATCAATGTGGGGATTCTGGTGTACCTGGCAATCAGGCGGCCCAGCTATTCGGCACTCTGGCTGGTGATACTGGCAATAGCTTTCGCGGTTGCGGTTTTTCGAATTCGAACGTATCCGTTAAAGATCCAGGATCGCGTGATTCGCCTGGAGGAGACCTTGCGAATGCAGCGCCTTCTTCCGCCCACTCTTCACAGCCAGATCGACAAGCTTCATCCGCATCATTTCATTGCGCTGCGATTTGCCTCCGATGAGGAATTACCCGAGTTGGTGGAGCAAACGCTGGCGAATAACTGGGGCCCGAAAGACATCAAGGGTGCCATCAAAAACTGGCGTTCCGATTACGTTCGCATATAGCTGGCGACGCGGGCCAAGCCTTTTGCAACAGAAGTAAATTCGTCGCCGCCTGAAATTTTCGCTTCGCCGAAGAGATGTTCGAAGAGGCGGCGAACGGCGGGCACCAGCGATGTGCCGCCTGTCAGGAACACGCGGTTCACTTGAGCAGGCGGCGTGCCGGTGCGCGTGAGCAGCGTATCCACGGCACTTCTGATCTGGTCCAGCTCCGGGGCGATCCAGTCTTCGAAATCGGAGCGGACAATCTCCTGTTCAATCTCAAGAGCCGCGTGATGAAAGCGAAAGAGTGAGCGTGAGCTTCGGGATAACTCAAACTTCGCTTGCTGAACGGCTCGATGAAGCTGCAAACCCAAGTCATTTTCAATCAATGCGATCAACTTCGAAATGCGCTCCGGTTCCGAAGCCGTGGCGTGGATGGAGTGGAGCATCCGCAGCGTATCGGGTGAGCGCAGGAACGAGAGATGGTGCCAGCGCTCCAGCTTGCGATAGAGAGAGGAAGGCACGGGCAGAAGCTTGTGAACGGAACGGTATTCCGAACCTTCGCCGAGCAGCGGCGAAACTACGTGGCGGATGATGGTGGCGTCGATTGCATCGCCCGCGAGAGGGATGCCTTCGTTGCCGAGGATGGACCTTGGCCCTTTGCAGCCGCGAGCTTTCGGGCCTACGGGCATCAGGCAGAAATCGCTGGTACCGCCGCCGAAATCGGCAATCAGGATTAGCTCGTCATGATCGAGGCGGCTTTCGTATGCATAGGCGGCGCCCACGGGTTCGAAAGCGAGCGCCACTTCGCCGAAGCCAGCGGCCCGATACGCCGCTTGTAAACGAGAGACAGCCATCTGCTCGTCTTCCTCGGTTTCGGCACCAACGAATCGCACAGGCCGGCCTGCTGTTACGGAAGCGGGAGTTGCCAGCGAAAGGTCATCCGCTTCCCGGCGCAAGGCCTTCAGCAGCACAGTGACCAGATCCTGAGCGGTGTAGCGCCGTCCAAAGATATTGGTAGCGCTGAAGACGCGGCTGGCCAGCAACGATTTGATGGATTGAATCAGCCGGCCTCCGCTCTCGCCATCGGCATGTTCGGCCAGGTAGGCGGCGATCGCTTGCGGCCCGGCAATCACGGGCTGGCGGCCCGCTGGGAAGTAAAGAATGCTGCGGAACGTTTCCGATTCGCCAAACGGGATGAGCCTAACGGTTGAACCTTCGCGAACGGCGACGGCGCTGTTCGTGGTGCCGAAATCGATGCCGATGTCAGACAATATGGGCGATGTCCTGGAGCCGAAGAAGCTCTTCAGCCACGCGGTCCACGGCGGGGCTTTCGAATACGGAATCCGATTGATCGGCGGAGCGGAAGTGAATGGTTCGGCCTGTGAACACGGGCGCATCGCTTCCGCGCCGGAACAGCTTTGTCCAGCGGCCCTTGGCCGGGCTCGGCTTCCCGTCCAGGATCGCGACGGCTGCTATGGTCTCGCCAAGTTGTGTTAGATCGTGGGCCGTTTGAAGTGCCTGCTCTTCACCGGCGCCATACGCGGCGAACAGATAGGGACCGTGCGGCTGGCATGCACGAATCGCTCCAACGGAATCGGCATCGGCTTCGACCCCCAGCAAGGGCTGATAGGGGCCGAGTGCGTGAGCAAGATTCCAGCATCCCGCGCGGACATGGAAAAAGAAGATCGGGTTCAAGTCGCCTTTGGGTTGAATGCTGGTGAGACCGCGCGGCAACTCAGCCTTGGCTTGCCGCTTTAGATATGAGGCCACTTCGCGAACCGTGGGCGCGCTGAAGAGAGTCTGGAATGGCAGCACTTGGCCCGTCGCCTTTTCGACGGAAGAGATGAGGCGCATGGCGGAGAGAGAGTGCCCGCCGAAATCGAAAAAGCTGCCGGTGACGGAGAGTTCCGGAGCGCCCAAGGCTTCGCGCCAGAGCGGGAGCAAGCGCCGCTCCAGAGGGTCGAGAGGCGCGCTGAGCTCAGCACTGTGCTCAGCACTGTACTCGGGTGAGGCGGGGATGGCGAGCGTGTTTCGATCCAGCTTGCCATGGGCATTTAAGGGAAGCGCCTCCACCGGGAAAAATCGCGCCGGGATCATGTAGCGCGGCAACTGCTGTGTCACGCGGTCACGCAATCCGGCCTGATCCACATCGCCGGTGTACCAGGCGTAGAGCGCATCTCCGCGAATGGCGGCGGCGGCCTCAGTAACCTGGGGGTGCCGCCGCATCGCGCTCTCCACCTCACCCAATTCGATCCGGAAGCCGCGCAGTTTGACCTGGGTGTCCAAGCGGCGTAAATATTCGAGTTGACCATCTTCGCGGAAGCGAACCAGGTCGCCCGTGCGGTACACGCGTTCGCCAAAGGGAAGCGTGAGAAAGCGTTCCGCGGTAAGTTCGGGGCGGTTCCAATAGCCGTCCGCAACGCCCGCGCCCGCGATGTAGAGTTCGCCCGGCACGCCGACAGGCAGCCGTTGCCCATGGCCATCGAGCACGAAGACGCGTGTGTTCGCGATGGGCTTCCCGATCGCTACCGGGCCTTTCTCCACGCGCGCCATGGTGGACCAGACGGTGGTCTCCGTGGGTCCATACAAATTCCAGACTGCGCAGCCCAGTTGAGCCAATCGCATTGCAAGAGCTTCCGGCAGAGCCTCCGCGCCAACGAGCAGCTTGAAGCGGGGTGCGGGCCTCCAGCCGGTGTCGAGCAATGCGCCCCAGAGTGCCGGGGTCGCTTGCATGATGGTGGCACCGGAAGTTTCGAGCAACACGCGAAGGCGTTCAGGATTCTGGCGGTCTTCCTCCGTACCCAGCACCAGCTTCGCGCCGCAATACAGGGGCAGCCACAGTTCCGGGATGGACATATCGAAAGCGGCGGTGGCAAGCGCCACCATGACATCGCCGCGGCCCATGGGGACAGCCTCGCGCATGGATTCGAGAAGGTTCATCAGCGCAGTTTGCCGGATGCGCACACCTTTCGGCGTGCCCGTGGAACCGGATGTATAAATCACATACGCCAGGTCAGGTGCGGCGGTTCCTGCTTCGACATCCCGACGCACGAATTCAAGCCGCTCCGCCGGATGATCAAGGTCGAGCGGTACGTACGCGCTGCCCGCTTTCCACACGGCTAGAAGCTTGGGGAGCAGGTGTATGTCGCGATTCGCTTCAATCGGGATGAGCCGGTTTGAAGGAAGAGCTTGGGAAAGCAGTATCGATTCCCGATCGAGCTCCGCATAGGTCATACGCGCTCCGTTGCATTCCACGGCGACGCTAGTTGGCGATTCCAGCACGCGGCTTGCGAAGAAGTGCGTATAGCTCCCCGCGGGGATCGCAGTAGCAGTTCGATTCCAGGTTTCGAAGTCCGCCTCCTCCGGCTGAGTCAACAGTTGCAAGTGCCGGATAAGCGTCTCGGGTTGCGCGATTGCGGATTGCAACAATTCAACGAAATGCCCCGCCATGCGCTCCATGCGGCTCGGGTTGAACAGCGCCGCACTGTAGTTGAGGACGCAATGCAGTTCGCCTTCCCGTTCTTCCACGGAGAGCGTCAAATCGAAGCGAGCCGTGGGTAGTGCAACGGGCTCCCGCTCAATCTGAATGCCAGGCATCACGGGTTGGCCGCCGTCGTTGTTTTGCAGAATGAACAGTACTTGAAAGACGGGCGTGTAGGCATCGGTGCGCGGCGGTGCCAACACCTCCACCAGCTTTTCGAACGGAAGGTCCTGGTGCGCCGCCGCATTCAGCGCCACTTCGCGGACACGCCTGAGAGCTTCGCGGAAATCGGGATCGCCTTCGAAGTTCGTCCGCAGCACCAGCGTGTTGGCGAAGAAGCCGATGAGCGGTTCGGCTTTGGTCAGCATGCGATTCGCGGTGGGCGAGCCGACCACGATGTCTTCAGTCTGTGTGTACCGCGCAAGCAGCACCTGGAACGCGGCCAGCAGCACCATGAACAGAGTGACATCTTCGGTGCGGGTTAGCGCATGGATGGCCTGCGTGAGATGCGTGGGAACGCGGAAGAAGTGATTACCGGCCGCGAATTGCTGTTGTGCTGGGCGTGCGCGGTCGGCGGGAAGGTCGAGGAGCGGTGGTGCTCCCGCGAGTTGCAGGCGCCACCAATCAGCTTCGTTTTCTAATCGAGAGCCAGACAGAAACTCACGCTGCCAGCGCGCGAAGTCAGAGTACTGAATGGGAAGCGGCGCGGGGGTTGCTCCGGCATAAAGGGAACTCAATTCCCGGTAGAGAACCCCGAAAGACCATGCGTCCGAAACGATGTGGTGAATCGCGATGTGCAGTGTGAAATTGCCAGGCCCGTGCTCCCGCAGAGCGATACGGATCGGCCACGCGGTTGCAAGATCGAAGGGCGAATCGAGCGCGCCTTGCCACCATTCCAGGCGGCGCGGCAGGTCGATGATTACGTGGTCATCGGTGAACCGGGTGCGCAAGGTGGAATGGCGGCGCACGATCTCAGAGAAGCAGTCAAGCAGCCTTTCGGCATCGAGCGGGCCGTGAATGCGGAACGACTCTTCAATGTTGTATAGCGAAGAAGACCCGCTATAGTACCGGTGCAGAAACCACAACCGGGATTGCGCGAATGAAAGAGGGGCGTTGTCTTCAGAAGCGCGCGCGACGATGGGTGGCCGCGGCTCGCCCGCACGGCGCATCGCGATGACACGGGCCAATCCCCGCGGCGTGGGCGCTTCGAACAGCGTCCGTAAAGGAAGGTCAACGCTGAAGGCATCGCGTATGCGTGCGATGGCGCGAGCGGCAAGCAGGGAGTGGCCGCCCAGGTGGAAAAAGTTATCGTCCGGCGTTACGTTTTCTAATTTCAGCAGCGCGGCGAAGATGTTTTGCAGAAGA
Source organism: Bryobacterales bacterium (assembly GCA_038229155.1). Lineage (GTDB taxonomy): Bacteria > Acidobacteriota > Terriglobia > Bryobacterales > Bryobacteraceae > JALYXI01. The sequence continues at coordinate 7,242 of JBBROT010000125.1, forward strand.
TTTTCCGCTGGGCCGGAGGGTGAAGGTGCAACAGTATATGCAGCGGGAACGGGGAGGGCACCACGATCCACCTTGCCATTCGTTGAGAGCGGCAGCGCTTCCAAATGGACGAAGCGTGAGGGAACCATGTAAGGCGGCAGGGTCGCTTCCAGTGCGCCGCGGAGCTCCGCATGGGAGACATGTTCGCCGGTGTAGTACGCGGCCAGATACTTTCGTTCTGGGTCTTCCTCGCGAACCGCCGCGGCCGCCCGGGAGACAGATGGGTGACGCTCCAGAGCCGCCTCGATTTCACCGAGCTCAATGCGATACCCATGCAGCTTTACCTGTCCATCCGCGCGCCCGTGAAATTCGAGTTGGCCATCGGGCCGGTAGCGAACGCGATCGCCGGTGCGAAAGGCGCGCTGGCCGTTTGGTAAGTTCACGAACTTCTGCGCGGTCAGTTCCGGACGGTTCCAGTAGCCATCGGCGACGCCGTCTCCCGCGATATAGAGTTCACCGGGTACGCCCATGGGAACAGGCTGCAAGCGCTGGTCAAGAACAAACAAATTGGTATTGGCGATCGGTCGTCCGATAGTGACCGGCCCTTCCGTCACGCGCGCCATGGTGGACCAGACGGTAGTCTCGGTAGGGCCGTACATGTTCCACACCTGGCAGGGGAGCGCGGCCAGACGATCGGCGATGCTTTGGGGCAGCGCCTCCGCGCCCACCAGCAGTTTAAATTCCGGTGCCGGATACCAGCCCGCGTCCAGCAGCGCGGCCCAAAGCGTGGGAGTGCCCTGCATGATGGTGGCGCCCGAGGTTTCGAGAAGCCGGCGCAAGCGCGCGGAGTCGTGACGGTCTTCATTGGCGGCCAGCACTAGCTTCGCGCCGCAATAGAGCGGCAGCCAAAGCTCGGGCACCGACATATCGAACGCGGCGCTGGCGACGGCAACCATGACATCTGTCTCGTTCATGGGCACGTGAGTTCGCATCGCTTCCAGCAGGTTGAGCAGGGACTTGTGCGCGATGCTCACGCCTTTGGGTTGGCCTGTGGAGCCCGACGTATAGATGACATAGGCAAGGCTGTTCGCGGGGGCTGCCTTGCCGATGTCTTCGCGCATCGACTGCTGGCGTTGGGACGGGTATTCCGGGTCCATGGGAACGTAGGCGCTACTCGCTTTCCAAATGGCAAGCAAACGCGGCACAAGGTGAAGATCGCGCTGAACAGTCAGCGGAACCAGCACTCCATCAGGCACCGCGCCAGCGGAAGGGAGGTCCAATTCGGCGTAAGTGAGTGTTGCGCCTTCGAACTCAAGCGCGATGGAATCGGGGCTGCGCTCAACTTGCCGCCGGAAAATCTCAGGGAACCGGCAATCGGGATAGTGAGTGGACGGCGGGCTCCCGTTGAGATCAAGCCACTCACGCTCGGCGTTGGTCAGCAAAGGCATGGTCGCTACGTCACCATCCGGCGCGCGAAGTCCCGCGGCCAGAACTACGGCCAGATGACCGGTCAACCTTTCGATGCGATCCACATCGAACAGATCGCGATTGTAATCGACGGAGCCTCGCAGCGCTGGCTCAAGCTGCTCAATGTTCACGGAGAGATCGAGCTTGACCCACTCCGGTTCATACAACGCTTCAGAGGCC
>JBBROT010000126.1:0-8839 GCA_038229155.1 Bryobacterales bacterium
GGATCGTAGACGCGGATGCCATAGGTGCTGAAGTGCTTACCATCCCGCAGATCCGCCGGCGGCGTATCGCTAACAACGGGTGCGGGCGCAATCTCGCGGTAGCCATCGAAGCTGAAAAACACGAAATCTTTATCGCGCCTGACCGCGCCGCCTGCGGTTGCACCGAACTCGTTGGTGATGTGCTTGCCGCGCCCCACGCCTGCGCGATTGTTCCCAGAACTATTCGCATCGAAGACGGCATTGTGAAGGTACTCATACGCCGTGCCGTGCCAGCTGTTGGCGCCGGAATGCAACGTAAGGCTCACCGTGCCGCCACCGGTGCGGCCATACTGCGCGTCATAGGTGTTGGTCATCACGCGCATTTCCTGCACAGCTTCCACGCTGGGCGAAAGCTGCCAGGTGCCGGTCAGGCTGATGGGCGCGCCGTTCAGTAAGAATTGATTGGTGCCGGGACGCCCGCCGTTGATCACGTATTGGCCGTTGTTATCGAAGTTCCGAAGCCCGGAAAATCCGGTGGACCCGAACTGCTCCTCCGCGAATAGCACTCCGGGAGAAAGGCTGATCAGGTTGTAAGCCTGGCGGCCCACGGTGGGCAGCTCGCGCAGCGTTTCGGCGGTGAAGCGCTGGGACCGGCTGGCAGTGCCAGTCTGGAGCAAATCTCCATCAACCCCCACCGTGATCAAATCGCTCACTTCACCCACTTCGAGGGTCACCGCGACGTTCACCGTATCGGCGGCGCGTACAGCCACATCGGGCTGCGTCACCTTCTTAAATCCGCTTGCCGATACCTGCAGCGTGTACATGCCGGGCAACAGAAACGGGATCGAGTACGCGCCACCCTTGCCCGATTTTGTCTCAGCGGTATCCGTGGAGCCAGGCAGAAATGCGTGAACCGTGGCGTCGACAATCGCGCTGCCCGTGGCGTCGGTGACGCGGCCTGAAAGTGTCGCCCAGGAGTTTTGCGCGTGAGTCGGCGGCGCAAAAAAAAAGCAGAGGAGGCCGGCAACGGTGAGAGTGCCTTTCATTGCGCGGTGCCCCTGAGCAGTCAGCCGCATATTAGTATTGTGTTTGTGAAATTTGCAACTGCATGGGGCACGCTTGCGGCGGCCCTAATCTTGTGCACCGCCCCCGCTCAAGCGTACTCCGTTTTGACTCATGAGGCATTGATCGATACCATCTGGGACACCTCCATCAAGCCGGTACTGCTCCAGAAGTTTCCAGCCTCCACCCCGGAGCAACTCCTGCAGGCGCACGCGTATTGCTACGGCGGCGGGATTATTCAGGACGTGGGCTATTACCCCTTCGGCAGCCATCTCTTCAGCGATTTGACCCACTACGTGCGCAGCGGGGATTTTGTGATGTCCCTTCTTGCCGAAGCTCAGGACCTGAACGAATACGCATTCGCCATCGGCGCGCTGGCCCACTTCGACGCCGATAACAACGGGCACCCCATCGCCATCAATCGATCCGTGCCGCAACTCTATCCGAAGCTGAAGCTCAAGTATGGCGACAACATTACTTACCTTGAGAATCCAACCGCCCACATTCGCACCGAATTCGGGTTCGATGTGGTGCAGGTGGCTCGCGGGCACTATCCCTCCGAGGCGTATCACGATTTTATCGGCTTCCAGGTGTCGAAGCGCCTGCTGGAACGCGCGTGCGAGGACACCTACGGGCTGAAGCTGACCGACATGTTCAAGACGCTGGACTTGGCGCTGGGTACCTATCGCTGGTCTGTAAGCAGTCTGATTCCGGAGATGACAAAGGCGGCGTGGTCCGCCAAGCAGGACAGCATCCGCCAGAAAGACCCCGGCATGACGCGCAAGAAGTTCCGCTACAATTTGTCCCGTTCGTCTTACGAAAAGGAGTGGGGCAAGCAGTATGAGCGCCCCGGCTTCGGAGCGCGCTTGCTGGCTGTCTTATTTCGTTTGTTGCCCAAAGTGGGGCCATTCAAAAGCCTGGGCTTCCGCACACCCACCGCCGATGCGGAGTTGCTGTTTGAGAAGAGCTTCGAGGCCACGGTGGATCAGGACAAGATGGATATCGCATCGCTCGGGGCGGGTCGGCTCAAGCTTTCGAACAAAGACCTCGATACCGGCAAGCTGGCGCGCCAGGGCGAATATGAGCTTGCCGACCGCACCTACACGAAGCTGATGGAAAAGCTGGCGGAAAGCAAGAGAGAAGTGCCACCGGCCCTTCAAGCAGATTACGACGCCTTTCGCGCGGCGCACTAACGGTCCATCCGAATCGATGGCTTCGGGTCTTTCGGCTCGCGCGCATTCTCCGGAATGAAGATTCGCGTATCGGGCCTGCGCGCGACATATGGCGTGAAATCGGGCGTGCCGGTAAACATCGCGCTCAGGTCAGTGGCCGCCGCGTCATAAAGGTTGAGCGGGGGCATCCCCAAAATCCGGAAGACCGTCTTCAGCAGGCCCGGGAAGCTGGAGTTCTGGTGAAGCACGAAGTTCTTTTTCACATACGGTCCCGCCGCAATCAGCAGCGTTCTGTGTGCGTCGATATGATCGCGGCCGCCTTGCGCGTCGTCCTCCGTCACGAACACAGTCATCTCTTTCCACCACAGCGTGTGAGACAGGTACTCCAAAATCCGGCCCAGGGCGTAATCGTTATCGGCGACGTAAGACGCTGGATACGGATAGCCATCCGCCGGGCGGTTCGCCGCGATGTGATCGTTCGGCAAATGCACGAACAGGAAACGCGGCAGTTCCGCACCCGGCGTTTCGTATTTTTGTTTCAACTCCGCAATCAACTGCGAGGCGCGAAACTGGTCCGGAATATTCATGTTGAAACCCGGATACGCGCGCGACGTGTTGCGGTACAAAGGGTCCGGCATGGGCACGTTCGTCAGGTAGCGCGCGCCGGTGGGCTTCTCTCCTTCTTCCTCCTCCACGCCCGCTAGCTCAAAGCCTTCGCCGAAGTTGCGGAACGTGATGCCGTTGCGCTCCAGATGGTGCCACAGCGTGCCCGCCTGCTCCAGTTCCTCGGGGTGCACGGAGGAATTGCTCTGCGCGAATTGCAGACGCCCCGGTGCCGTGGTGGGGAAGCGAAAATCTTTCTGTCCGGCGTAGGCGGCCATCAGGGAACTCTCCGTCCAGGCATCGGGATAGTTGCCCACCAGCCAATGGTGGCCGTCCACGCTTACTTCGGAATCGGAGTAGAAGTTGTCGCTCATGGCCCAGCGCTTCGCCAGGTCGTGATGGTTGGGGGTCACCTCCACGCGTTGCAGGCTGAGCCGCTCCCGCCCACCCGCCACGGTGCCCGCCAAGCCGAATCGCGCCAGTTGCGGAGCGCCCGCCACCGGCCCGTTCTGGGCCGTCCCGACATCGCCGAACACCTCGTCGAAGGTCCGGTTTTCTTTCACGATCACCACCACATGCTTCATCGCAGTGGAAAGCGCGGGCGCGGCACCCGGCACCGGAACGAAGCCATTCGCGTTCAATACCTTTTCGGTAAGCTTGGGCAGTTCGGCGTCCGCGGGGCTCGCGAACATGGACACTGTGCCGCGGCGCAGCACGTCCACCAAGCCGCTGCCATCCTGATACGCTTCGCGGCCTGGAAGATTGGGCCCCACGCCGGCACCTTTCGCATTCGCCACATAGACCGTTCCGTACACCATCGCCACTCTGGTGGGAAACCAGCCTACGGGCACGTGCCCCAGCAGCTTACGCGTCTTCAGATCGATGATGCCGAGCGCGTTCACACCGGCTTCGGCCACCAGCAGCCGGCCGCCGCCTTCGTCCACAGCCATGCCCAACGGCAGCACGCCGCGCAGCGTGACGAAGCCGGGAATGCGCAACTCGATTTGGTCCACAATCTGGCGTGTGGCCGCGTCGATCACGGTGACGGTGTCATCGTGAGCATTGGAGACATAAACCAGACCTCCGGAAGCAACCACGCCAGATGGGCCGGCACCGCCCACCGTTTCCAGACTGAAGGGTTTGCCGGTGCGCACGTAGCCGGTAACGGACATCGCGGCCGGATTGGCCACGTTCAGGAACGCCACCGAGTTCGATTCCGCCAGGTTCGGATCGCCCAGTGGCGGTACCGCCACTTTGGCACCGTCCGCCCGCTCTCGCTCCGCCCCTTTCAACGCGTCGGCGGAAGGGAACCCGAACGCCGGAAACGGCAGTCCCGTCTGCGTTGCCGTCGCCTTCGACGTACCCGGCAAGCCCTCATATCGAAACACGCCCACATGCGTCACGAAGGCTGTCTTGCCGTCCCCGGAAAGGGCAATGGCGAACGGAAGACGGCCCACCCCTACGCTGCCGATCAAGCGCCCTTTCTTCGCATCGATTGCGCACACACGGAAGTTCGCCTGATCCGTGACGTAAAGAATTCCCCTGACCGCGTCGAAAGCCAGGTCTCCCGAAAAGCTGTCCTCCACGCCCCCGCCATTCAGATCGATCAGCTTGTGCCTTTCTCCCGTCGAGGGATCGAGCGACCGCACGCGCCCCGAGTTTCCCTCCGCCAGCCAGAGCTGCTTATCGGCGAACGCGAGCCCCATGAATGTACTGCGCAATTCTTTTTCGTCGTCCACCGGCACCCCGGGCGGCACCGGTTTCGACGCCAAAAAGTTGCGCGAACTGAACTGTCCCTTATTGTCCCGGTCCCACACCGTGAGGGAGAGGCGCTCGGGGCCCAGGTTGGACGTCGCGATCCGGCCCGAGGAACTGACTGCCAGACCGAACGCGCCGGGACCGGTAATCATTTGCTTCCCGAGTGGCGAGAGCATCCGTCCTCCCGGTAGAACGCCCGTGCCGTTCACGCTGCGGGTCGCCGCCCGGTATTGACCCGGAGTCTCGAAGCGATTCACCTGAAAACCCAGGCAGATCAAGGGCAAAAACAAAATAAATCTTAATCTGACGGCTCGAGACATGGGTGAATAGTGGCCTGAATGGCAGTCCGCTTGCATCTGTTACAACGTACTAGCTAATACCAATTGCTAAAATTATGCCGACTTTATTCGATTCACACTTAAAAACTTCACTCCGGGAGGAAGTATGAGCAGTATGACCGCAACGGCTGTTACTCCTCAACCGCGGATTTTGGAAGACCCTTTAGCCCACCTGCCCTGTTCCACCATTTTGGACTACAAAAAGGGTCAGACCATCTACGATCATGATCAGCCCTCCAGCAGCGTTTATCTGGTGATCGGCGGGAAGGTAAAAGTCTGCCGCGTGACCGATGACGGCAGGCAGGTGGTTGTCGATATTTACCAGCCGGATGAATTCTTCGGCGAATCCGCTTTTCTCGGCAACGGGAACCGCTCGGAGATTGCCATCGCGCTGGAACACACCAAGGTGATGACGTGGACTACAACCGACATCGAAGACATCTCCATGAAGCGGCCCAAGCTGGCGATTGCCATGATGCAACTGCTGGTGCAGCGCTCTGTCGATTTCGCGCATCGCATTGAAAGCTTCTCCGTCGACAACATCGCCCGCCGGTTGGCCCGCACGCTGATCCGCTTCTCCGAGAGGTTGGGCGCGAAGCAGGATGACGGTTCCATCCAGATGATTCCTTTCACGCATGAGTTGCTGTCGCAATACGTGGGTACCTCGCGCGAAATTGTGACTCACTACATGAACCAGTTCCGGCGCCAGGGCTATCTTCGCTATTCGCGCAAAGGCATCCTGTTGCATCGCGATGCAATGAAAGATTGGTTGCGTCACAATATCTAGGTGTCCGAACTCACAGGTAAGACCGTTTTCATCACGGGTGCGTCCCGAGGAATTGGGGCGGCAACCGCTCTCCGCTTCGCCCAGGCTGGCGTGAGGAGGTTCATCCTCCACTACAATTCTTATCAGCCTGGAGCGGAAGAGGCGGCTCAGTCGGTAAGAACTTTTGGCGCGGAGACTCACCTGATCCGCGCCAATTTCGCGTCAGCGGAAGGCATCGAAGAAGGCATCGCGGCGTACCGCCAACTTGGCTGGAACGCGGACATACTGATCAATAACGCGGGCTCACTGGTGCAACGCGCCAAGCTTCCCGAATTCACGTTCGATCTGTTCGATCATGTATTCAATCTGAACGTCAAGAGCGCGTACTTTCTGGCGCAAGCCGTGGCACCGGCCATGATCTCGAAGCGTGTCGGCCACATCATCAACCTCAGTTCCATCGCGGCCCGGAATGGCGGTGGCAGCGGTGCCACTGTTTACGCCGCCGCCAAAGCAGCGGTTGCCGCCATCACGAAGGGCCTGGCAAAAGAGTTGGCTCCCGAAGGCGTACGCGTCAATGCGGTTTCACCGGGCACCGTGGACAACTATTTCCACGAGCAGTTTTCAAACCGGCAGATTTTAGATTCGGTAATTGCGCAAACGCCGGCGGGCAAGCTTGGCGATAACGAAGAAGTGGCCGATACAATTCTGTTCCTTTGCACCGAACCATCTCGCTATATTTACGGCCAGACCATTGAGATCAATGGCGGCATGTACATGGTCTGAAACTTATACTGCTTCAATCATCACCGCGGTGATGTTGTCCGTACCGCCACCTTCTTTCGCGGCACGGATCAACTCCTGGCACCGTTGTTCAAGCTCCATGCCTTCACGGTTTACAATTTCGTTCAGCTTCGTATCGGACACCAGACCATGCAAGCCATCGCTCGAAAGTAGAATGCCCTCGCCCACGGCAAGCGATGTCCCGTAGTAGCGCGATTCCAGATCGGCATCGATGCCGACAGCCATCGTCAGGCGATGCCGCATGGGATGCGTGCGCAGGGCGGCCTCACTCAATCCCAAAGGTATACCCACCTCCTGCACCCAGGTTTGATCTTCCGTAAGCAGACTGAAGGCGCCCGCTCCGAACCGGTAGGCGCGGCTATCGCCCACGCTCACGATAGCGACATCGTTCCCCCCCACCAGCGCGGCTACCAGCGTGGTACCCATCCCGTTGAGCGCGGGGTCGCGCAGGGCAGCCTCGCGAACCTCCTGGTGAGCTAGTTCCACGGCGGCCATCAAAGAGGACGCGTCCGGCTTCGGAATTTTCATCATCTCCCTGGCAACGGTATCGGCGGCCAGGCGCGAAGCGAAGCCGCCTCCGCGGGCCCCGCCCATCCCATCGGCCAATATAAAAAGTCCAATTCCGGGTAGCAGCCGGAAATAATCTTCGTTCGCTTGTCGAACCAGGCCCAGGTCGGTGCAGGCGGTGTGAGCGATCTTCATCGTTGGAACAATCCACTATAAACGGAAAGTGGAAGCAAGAGTGCACCTCCGTCCCGTTCATGAGGAAAGCTTGGGCATTGTTGAAAAAAACCGGAGTCCGTTGGATGGACCACAACACGCCCCGTCTGGGTGCCGCACTTGCGTATTACACCGTGCTCTCCATGGCTCCGCTGCTGGTGGTGGCGATCGGGATCGCCGGCCTGGTCTTCGGCGATCGGGCGGCGCGAGGCGAAATCGTCAACCAGGTTTCCGATCTTGTGGGCAGCGATATCGGCCGCATCGTTCAGGATCTGCTGAAGTCCGCTCACCAGCAGAATCATGGAATCGCCGCCTCCATCTTCGGTGGCGTGACGCTGTTGATCGGCGCATCCGCGGTGTTCGGTGAACTTCGTGACAGCATGAATCTGATCTGGAACCATGAAACCGCCTCAATGGGTTGGAAAGGTTTTCTTCGCTACAGATTGTTTACGTTCGCGGTGGTGATGGCGGTTGGTTTTCTTTTGTTGGTCAGCTTGGTGGTGAATACCATGCTGGCGTTCCTGGGCACCTATGTGGGCTCCCGCTTTCCCATCCCGCCCGCATTGGCATTGGTCATGGAGCCGCTTGTCTCCATCCTGGTGACCGCGCTGCTCTTCATGCTGATTTACAAATATATTCCCGATGTTCCGGTAAAGTGGGCCGATGTCAGAATCGGGGCGCTCTTCACCGCTATTCTGTTCAGCGGCGGTAAATCGCTGATCGGCCTTTACCTGGGGAAAGCCAGCGTGGGTTCGGCTTACGGGGCCGCCGGGTCGCTGGTGGTTCTGTTGGTCTGGGTCTATTATTCTTCGCAAGTGTTCTTCTTCGGCGCGGAATTTACCAAAGTTTATGCGGAAAGACATGATCCCCCGTCTTCTTCCGGCACTGCAATTGCTAAGTAGAGTCGCCAGAAGGAGCAATTACGATGCTTGGAACCATTCTTTTGATCGTTTTAGTTTTGGCGCTGATCGGTGCGCTTCCCACGTGGGGCTATAGCAGCTCTTGGGGTTACATGCCGAGCGGCGGGTTGGGATTAGTTGTTCTGATCCTGGTGGTACTTCTGTTGATGGGCAGGCTCTAAACTTCTCCTCCGCGCGGAGGACTTACTGGCCAATCGCGAGACGGTAGGCCAGTAGCACTGGAAGGCCCGCGGTTCGTATCTTTTTTTGGGTTTCGCCCACGTCGTACTCCACGCGCTTGTAAGTCAGGTAACCCGCGCGCGGCTGAAAGATCGCGTAGGCGGCCAATGGGTCGCGGTCTCTCGGCTGCCCCACTGAACCGGGGTTGATCAGATACTCGGTGTCCGGTTCGAACTCAAGCTTAGCGGGCGTTGAGAAGAAAGCGAGCGAGGTGATTTTCCGCTTCCTCACTTGAAAGCCTCCTTGGAAATGAGTGTGCCCGAAGAACGTGACCGCGTTCTGCACATAGGCGAAGGCTTCGTCGGCATCCGGTGCGTCAACAATGTAATCGTCCTCATCGCGAGGCGAACCGTGCGCGATCCCGAAAGTCTCGCGGGACACCGGCCCGGCGGGCAGGCTGCGCAGGTAATCGGAGCTTTCGCGCGTCAGGTTGGCGTTCGTCCAGATGGCCGCGGTTCTGGCTGCATCGCGAAAGTCTTCAATCCCGTGCAGGTCCACGCA
>JBBROT010000127.1:0-8795 GCA_038229155.1 Bryobacterales bacterium
GATATTCACGCCCGGCGTCCGGGCCAGATCGTGGCCGGAGATTTCGCTGATGCTGGCAGGCGTCTCCGTCACCACGTTCTCCACCACCGTGATGGAAGACCGGACAGGTTCAGGAACCGTGCGGGGCGGTGCTGCCGTCTGCGAAAAGATCGGCGTCACCGACCACCATGCGGCCACCGCGATTTGGAAAATCGGACGGGTTCGATGAGGTGCTGAAGTGAATCTGGAACGCGGCATCATCGTGATCGGTTGCGGTTTGCCGACCCGCAAGCGGTTCGGCAAGAGCTAGAAACTTCAGCATAGCGTAGCGATCGTCAATCGCCGCGAAACCCTGTGAAACGAGAGACACGTTGCGGCGCTGTTCGGAAAGTTCCCAGAGCAGAAACGCGCAGCATTCCACCGCCTTTTCAAACCATTCGCGCGAGGGCCCGCCCGAGCGGTCCAGAAAAATCTCGATGCTTCCCAAGTCTTCGCTCGCATACTCGCGCACTTGCAGACTGCCGGTGTGCGCGGAGCTTTTCCAATCGACATGCCGCGCGTTCTCGCTCGAGATGTAAGGGCGGATGCGATAGAGATCCGCGCCCTGGCCGCGATGCTCTTGCGCCGTCTCACCCAGCACGCCGCGAAGAAGCGCTTCAAAGCCCGGCTGCGGATCGAGACAGGGATACACGAGCGTATCCTTGCGAAGCTTCACGCGCGCCGTCTTTTCGAGAAACCCGAAAGGGAATCGCGTGGAGAGCAGGAACAGATTTTCGCGGTGCGTGCCTCTGCGGGGAAAGATGACTTGCACGGCTTCATCGGCGATGCGGCGGCCGGGAAGCACGGGGAAATAGAGCGGCTCCGGAAGCACGGAGTTGGCCCCTTCGGAGGCGAGGTGTATCGAGAACGAAGGGATCAGCCACTTGCTATTGCGAAGGCGCAAGCGCGCGGCGGCGGGCCTTCGCGCGGAGACATGGTCAGGCAGAATGAGTTCCAGCTCCAAGCCGGCCAGCACCAACTTGCTGATCACGCCGGAGACAAGCAGCGTCGCCAGCATGGAGGCCACAATCAGGAACAGCAGGTTGTTCGCGGAAACCAGCGCGGCGGTGCCGACCAGCACCAGAGCGATGGCAAACAGGATGCCCCCGCGCTTGACGCGATACCGGATTCTGGCCCAATCCCGAAAGTTCACCTGTTGCCATACTGGAACGAAATGGCCTACAAGTCTATCGACAGTTACGGTGTGATCGGCGATCTGCATACGGCGGTGCTGGTGGGAATGGATGGTTCCATCGAGTGGGCCTGCTTCCCGAACTTCGATAGCCCCAGCGTGTTCGGCGCGATTCTGGATGAGAACAAAGGTGGCCATTTCAAGATCTGTTCGACACGCAAAGGCAAAGGCAAGCAGATGTACTGGCCCGATACCAACGTTCTGGTCACACGCTTTCTGGACCCGGACGGAGTGGGTGAGGTGGTGGATTTTCTGGTAATTGGCGAAGTGGGCCGGCCTTGGCGGGAGCTGGTGCGCGTGGTGCGCTGCGTAAGAGGGACAGTGCGGTTCCAGATGGAGTGCGCACCGCAATTCGATTACGCGCGCGCTGAGCATGCGACGGAAATGAAAGGCCGCTGCGCGGAATTCCGGGCGACGGTGGAGGGCTGCGAGGCGCGGATGGAGTTGCTGGCGTCCATCGATCTGGAAGTGCACAAGGGAACGGCGGCCGCTTGCGAGTTCGAGTTGCACGAAAATGAGTGCGCCACCTTTGTGCTTCGCTTCGGCGAAAAGCGGCAAGAGGCACCGCCCGGAGACTTGAACAAGTGGGCCGATGAACAGATGCATGGCACCATCGCCTACTGGAAAGCATGGGCCGGCCGGTGCAAGTATCAGGGGCGTTGGCGTGAGATGGTGGTGCGTAGCGCGCTCGCTTTGAAGCTGCTGACGTACGCGCCCACTGGTGCCATTGTCGCGGCACCCACTTGCAGCCTTCCCGAAGTGCTGGGCGGCGAACGGAATTGGGACTACCGTTATACGTGGGTGAGGGACGCGGCGTTTACAGTGTTCGCATTCTTGCGGCTGGGTTACCAGGACGAAGCCACGGCCTTCATGGAATTCATCCATGGCATCTGCAAGGCCGATCAGGAGACGGGGCCGATTCAGGTGATGTACCGGATCGACGGCTCGGCCGAGTTGAAGGAGTTCACGCTTCCTCATCTGGAAGGCTACAAGCAATCGAGCCCGGTGCGCGTGGGCAATGCGGCCGCGGACCAACTGCAGCTGGATATCTATGGCGAGCTGATCGATTCCATCTACCTGTACAACAAGTATGCGCAGCCCATTAGCTGGGACTTGTGGACCAACGTGCGCGGCATGCTGGATTGGCTATGCGACAACTGGGAGAAGCCCGATCACAGCATCTGGGAAGTGCGCAACCGCCCGCAGCAATACACCTATTCGAAGATGCAGTGCTGGGTGGCTCTGGACCGTGGCATACGCATCGCGCGCAAACGCAATCTGCCGTTTCACTTCGAACGTGTGCTGACGGAGACGCATCGCATTTACGAAACCATCATGGAAAAAGGCTGGAGCGAGAAGCTGCAGAGCTTCACGCAGACCTTCGACAACGATGCGGCCGATGCGACCAGCCTGCTGTTTCCGCTGATGCTGTTTGCGGCACCGCGCGATCCGCGGATGATGTCCACGCTGGAACGGGTGAGGAAAGAGCTGGTGAGCGACAGCCTGGTGTACCGGTACAAAGCCGGGGAGGGCGATGGGCTCAAGGGGAACGAAGGCACGTTCAGCGTGTGCACATTCTGGATGGTGGAGGCGCTAGCACGAGAAGGCAAGGTGGATGAAGCGAGGCTGGTGTTCGAGAAGATGCTGACGTACGCCAACCACCTGGGATTGTACGCCGAAGAGATTGGGCCATCGGGCGAGGCGATGGGCAACTTTCCGCAAGCGTTCACTCACCTGGGATTGATCTCCGCCGCGTTCACGCTGGACCGCGCTTTGAACCAATAAGAAGCGATACTATACCTGCTATGCGATTGGCAGCGGTATTGTTGATGGGACAGATGCTTTCGGCGGCACCATACCTGATGTACGTGGGGAGTTACACACAGAAGACCAGCAAGGGGATTTATGCCTGGCGTTTCGACCCCGCGAACGGCACGGCGACCCCTCTGGGTTTAATGGCGGAGACGCCCAGCCCTTCCTGGCTGATTCAATCGCCGAACAAGCAGGTGGTCTATGCCGCGAACGAGCTGAGCGATTACCAGGGCCTGAAGAGCGGGGCGGTCAGCGCGTGGGAGATGGACCGCGCCACGGGGAAGCTGAAGCGCTTGAGCATTGCGCCTTCGCGCGGAGATGGGCCTTGCCACCTGGCGGTGGATGACGAAGGCAAGTTCGTCTACGTCGCGAACTATGGCGGCGGGAGCGTGGCGCGCTATCCGGTGAAGCTGGATGGGTCTTTGGGCGAATCCGACAAGCTGGTGCAGCACCCCGCGAATGCACATGCTCATGCAATCACCGTGGCACCCGATAACAAGAGTCTGCTGGTGAACGATCTGGGGATGGACCAGGTGATCACGTACGATCTGGATTTGAACAAGTTGGGGGAAGTGACCGGCAAGAAAGGCGCGGGGCCCCGGCATCTGGCGCTTGCTCCTTCGCATAAATACGCGTATGTGATCAACGAACTGGAATCTTCCGTGAGCACTTATAAATACGACGGGCGCATGCTGACGCCGATGGGAAACAATGTCTCTTCGCTGCCCGCCGGCTTCACTGGTAAGGACAGCTCCGCCGAAATTGTAGTGCATCCTTCGGGCAAGTTTCTGTATGCCTCGAACCGCGGCGCGGATACCATCGCGATGTTTCGAATCGGCAAAGACGGTTCGCTGAGCCCGGCGGAACAGATGACCTCCGGCGGTAAAGCACCGCGCAACTTCGCGTTCGACCCGACGGGCAACTGGATGCTTGTGGCGAACCAGGACACCGACAACATCGTGATCTACAAAGTGGACAAGCGCACGGGCAAGCTGACGGCGACCGGCAATGAGCTGAAGAGCAGCATGCCGGTGAGCATTCTGTTCATTCGGTAACGTTGCCCATCTTATCCCGAAGCTCACGCGCCAGATCGTCGACGGCGGTGTTCTGGGTGAGCTCCTGAATCTGGGGGTCCGCGGCGGGATCTTCGATGCCCATGCGCTCACACATGATGGCGAGGGTTTGCAGGATCTTGGTGACCTCTTTGTCCGCTAGAAGATTGATTTGCAGATGCAGGTGATCGCGCTCATCGGCGCGCTGCGCCATGCGGTTCTGTTTCATCAACACGAAGGTGGAAAGCAGCACGGCTTCGCACGAGACGACCGTCGCGAGCATGACGTACGGGTAGGGGTCGAAGCGCGGCAGAAACGGAATGAAGCCCAGGTCGACCAGCGGCCAAAGGACAAACGTCGCGAGGTGGATGAGAAGGAACGTAAGGCTGCCGGTGAAATCCGCGATGGTGTCCACGACGCGGTCGATGGGGGTGCGCCGCTCGAGGAACTGCTGTTCCATGTTGGCGACGGCATCGATGTTCTCGCGGACAACGGTGGATGAGTGGGCCATCTACTTCGGCTTCGAATCCTGCCAGCCTTCCTTGGCGGATTTGGCCGCTCCCTTGATTTTCTCGCCCGCTACTTTGGCGGCCTTTTCAGTTTTGTCGGCGGCTACGTGGGCCATCTTGCCGGCTTTGTAGGCGGCATCGTCGGCGTCGGTCTTGACGCGTGAATCGGAATCGGTGTGCGCGCAGCTCGTGACGAAAAGGCAGGCGAAAAGGCTGGCGAAAGCGAAGGTGGCGGCGGAAAGTTTCATTGGTCTCATTATGATGGAGGGATGCCTATGACGGTATTCGTAACCGGCGCAACAGCCGGGTTTGGGGGTGCTATCGCACGCCGGTTCGCACAAGACGGGGCGCGGGTGATCGCGACGGGGCGGCGGGCCGACCGGTTGGAGACGCTGGCGCGGGAGTTAGGCACCGACCGGGTGAAGACGCTCGAATTCGACGTGCGCGACCGGGCCGCCGCAGAGCGCGCGATTGGGGGCCTGAGTGGCGAGTGGGCCGACATCGATGTGCTGGTGAACAATGCCGGCCTGGCGTTGGGATTGGAGCCGGCGCACCAGGCGAACCTGGACGAATGGGAGACCATGGTGGACACCAACATCAAAGGCCTGCTGTATTGCACGCGGGCGATACTTCCCGGGATGGTGCAACGGGGCCGTGGGCACGTGGTGAACATGGGTTCAACGGCGGCTGAATTTCCGTATCCCGGCGGCAACGTCTATGGCGCGACGAAGGCCTTTGTCTATCAGTTCGGCTTAAATCTTCGCGCCGATCTGGCGGGCACTTCGGTACGTGTGACCGATATCGAACCGGGCCTGTGCGGCGGGACGGAATTTTCGAACGTGCGGTTCCGCGGCGACGATGCGAAGGCGGCTTCGATGTATCAGGGAGCCGACCCGCTGACCGCGGAAGACGTGGCGGACGCGGTGCATTGGGTGGCCACGCGGCCGGCGCGAGTGAACATCAATGCTGTATCGATGATGCCGGTATCGCAATCGTTCGGCCCGTTTGTGATTCAGCGCAAGAGCTAAACCTCAAGCTTCCAGGGTGCCCGGTATTTAGCCTTGAGGTAATGCTTGGCGGCGTCCTGTTTGACGGTCCAGTTCTTCTCGTCCCAATCGATATGGAGTTGGGAACGGAGCGAGATGTTGGCCAACTGACAAACGGTGGAGGAGCGCACGCAGGTTTCGATTTCGCTGATGGGCTTTTCACGCGACTTAATGCAGGCGATCCAGTTCTTCCAGTGCGGGACATTCATATCGCGCATGGCGTCATTGTTTTCGAAAGTTTGCGCTTCCACTTTCGAGCCCTTATTAGGAATAAGCCAGCAGCCACTGCGGTTCACGAAGACGGACGCTTCGGTGCCGTGGATGACGCTGCCGTTCCCCTGGTTGAGGTTGAACATGGGCAGCGGATTGGCGGTGCGGCTTTCATAGCTGGCGAGGAACTTGGGGTAGTGAAAAGTCGCGAGCATGGTGTCGGGAGTCTGGACGTTGTCTTCGACGTAATACTTGTCGCCGAGAGCCACGATGCCGGCGGGCATCACCTCATCGAAGCACTGGTGCAAAGGGTCGATGAGATGGACGCCCCAATCCGTCATGGCACCGCCGGCGTAATCCCAGAAGTAACGGAAGGTGGGGAAGGTGGCGGCCTTGACGCCCCAGCGATTGGCGTTGAAGGGCACCTTGGGCGCGGGGCCGAGCCACATATCCCAATCGAGACCGGCGGGAATTTCCTCGCCATCTTTCGGATTGCCGTAGCCTGCCTTTTTGGTCATGCCACTTTGGAAAGCGTGGCAGAAGGTGACATCGCCAAGCTGGCCGGAGTGGACAAGTTCTGACGCTTTCAGGAAGTAGCCGCCGGAACGCTGCATGGTGCCGGCTTGCACGATGCGTTTGTATTTGCGCGCGGCCTGGACCATCTTCTGACCCTCTTCGATATAGACGCTGGCGGGCTTTTCGACGTAGACATCTTTGCCCGCTTTGCAGGCTTCGACAGTCATGTATGCATGCCAGTGATCAGGCGTGGAGACGCAGACGGCATCGAGAGATTTATCGGCGATGATGTCGCGAAAATCTTTGACGAGCTTCGGTTCGTAACCGCCGCGGCGGGCTGAAGCCTGGGCGCGTTCGAGGTGCGGCTGATAGATATCGCAGAGCGCCGCGGGTTGAATCTCCGGCACCTACATGGAATAGCTGAGATTGCCCGACCCCATGGCGCCCAGGCCGATGAAGCCGACGGCGATGCGGTCATTGGCACCTTTGACGTTGCCTGTGAAGAGGGACGTGGTGAATGTTGCGGCGGTGCTGGCCAAAACTTCTCTGCGAGTGGGCATAGGCGGATTATATGTGAAGAAGGCCGAGCAGAGCTTGCGCGACTTCCTTGCCGCGTTCGCCAACTTCGCCGATGGGACCGACGCAGGCGGGGCAACCGGATTCGCAAGCGCATTGGGAGATCAAGGCTGCGGTGCGCTGGATGAGATCGGCATGCATGCGATATAGCGGGGCGCTTTGGCCGATGCCGCCGGGGTAAGCGTCATAGAGGAAGATTTGCGTGGCGGTGGAATTGAGGCCGAGGTCGCGTGGGTCGCACATGAGGAGGAGGGAGGCGACGGTGCGCAACGCGTTCGCGAGGCCCGTGATTCCGTTCTGGCGCTCGACCGGAGTAAAGGGAAGCGTGGCCAGTTCTTCGGGCTGAAACTGAAGCCAGTAAGAAGTGGTGTGCATTTCCTGTTCGGGCATGCTGAGCTTTCCGGCACCCACGTTTTCGAGCGTATAGAACTTGATTTTTTTGAAGCCCACGATTTGACGGTTCACGCGGACATCGCCATGGGCCTGGTGCGCGTGTTGTTCGAAAGCGCGGAGGATGGCGACCTGGGTGTAATCGATCGCATCGGTATAGTAATCGCAATCGACGCGTTTGACGTAAGCTTTGCGCTCTTTGTAATCGAAATGTTCGACGTGAAATTGTTTGGCTTCGTGAAGGTAAATGGCCTTTTCGTGAAGCGTGGTGAGAGCGGTTGTGAAGCTGACATCGGCGATGACTTTGGCTTCGCCGGTGATATCGATGACGACAAAATTGTCGCTTGAGACGGCGCGGAGAGAGACAGTATCGGCGGGATAGGTCTCGCTGGTCCAGTGCCAGGTGTCGCCCGAATTGTGGAGAAAGCCGGATTCAGACAGGAAGCGGCAGAGGTCGCCGGTGGGATGATCGCCGAAGAGTTCGCCATCTTTGAGGGGCAGTTCGAAGGCCGCGCATTTCAGGTGGTTGAGAAGGATCTCCAGGTTATCGGCATTGACCTGGGCGTGTTC
The DNA here is from genome assembly GCA_038229155.1 of Bryobacterales bacterium. Classification (GTDB taxonomy): domain Bacteria; phylum Acidobacteriota; class Terriglobia; order Bryobacterales; family Bryobacteraceae; genus JALYXI01. The sequence continues at coordinate 7,892 of JBBROT010000127.1, forward strand.
GGGCGAGGCGGCGAAGAAGTATTCGGGATGCTCAATGATGTACTGATCGAGAGGCGCGCTGGAGGCAATGAGCACGGCGGCCGAGGGCGTCTGGCGACGTCCGGCGCGACCGGCACGCTGCCAGGTGCTGGCGATGGTGCCGGGATAGCCGGCCATGACAACGGCATCGAGCGAGCCGATATCGATGCCGAGTTCGAGCGCGTTGGTAGCCACGACCGCGCGGATGTCACCGGCGCGCAGGCTCTGTTCAATCTGGCGGCGTTCGCGCGGGAGATAGCCACCGCGATAGCCGCGAACGGATTCGCTGGGGATGTTGCCGTTATCGCAAGCGTCCTTGAGGTAAGTGATGAGGACTTCAGTGGCGAGGCGATTGTTGGCGAAGATGAGAGTCTGCTGGTGGCGCTTGATGAATTCGAGCGCGATGCGGCGGGTCTCATTGATGTAACTGCGGCGGATGCCGAGCTGGCGATTGACGACGGGCGGGTTATAGAAGATGAAAAATTTTTCGCCCGCGGGAGCGCCGCTACGATCGAGAATTTCACAGGCGCGGCCGGTGAGCGAGAGCGCCAGTTCGCGGGGATTGGCGATGGTGGCGGAGCAGCAGATGAAGACTGGCTTGGCACCGTAGAAATCGCAGAGGCGGCGCAGACGGCGGAGGACGTTGGCCATGTGGCTGCCATACACGCCGCGGTAATAATGCAGCTCATCGATGACGATGTAGCGCAGGTTTTCAAAGAGCTTGGCCCACTTGGTGTGATGGGGCAGGATGCCCGAGTGGAGCATATCGGGATTGGTGAAGACGACATTGGCGCGCTGGCGGATGGCACGGCGGGCGTCCTGCGGGGTATCGCCATCGTAAGTGAAAGCGCGGATCTGCGAGCCCATGGAATCTACCAGCGATTGA
>JBBROT010000128.1:0-8710 GCA_038229155.1 Bryobacterales bacterium
GACCCGCGACGCAATAAAGTCAGCTGGTCCGCAGTCTTGGCCTTTTCCAGCTTCGCGGCGGCGATCTTCCGGTCGATAAAGTAATCGACACTCGCCTGCGGATCGGCCACCGGCTTAGGCTTTTGAAAAGCCCACCACTCCGGCCGCTTCACCTGTGCCACCGTCCCCGTCGGCCACCCCGCGCCCTGTTCGATCCAGGTGCGAATCGTCTCAATCTCAGCGCCCGAAAGCTTCCCGCCCGGAGGCATCTTCAGCTTCCCGGTTTGCGCAACGGCCTGATACACCACACTTTCATCGGCTGCGCCCGGCTTCACGCCCACACCTCGCGAACCGCCCTTCAGCACATTCTCGCGGGTGGTGACCTTGAAGCCCGACATCCCCGTCGCCTCGCCATGGCAGGACCCGCACTTGCCGTCCAGAATTGCCCGCGCTTCCTCAGGAACCGAGGCACCGACCAAAGTAAAACCAACAAACAAAACCGGAAGATATCGCATCAGGGCGGGGCTGTCCTTGCCGGGAATTATATCAAGTCCTCAACAGCCGCAGGTGCTCGGCAAAGTTGAAGCCGCAGCCCTTCGAGAGTCATCCTTTCTTCCAGTCCATGAAACTCAGGCTCTATTCACCATCTTTTTACTTTCCTGCGCGGATCAGCCGTCTGTATTGGTTCCGATTGGGCGAGCGTGCCGGAACCCCGCGCATTAACTCGCACCTGCGAAGCAAATGTTGTTGAACTGATCGCGCTCCGCGACACCGGCAAATATCAACTCTGGCCCGGAGATTGCCTGATCGCGTCGCGTTCCTCCGGGAAGAGCGCCATTCTTACGGAAGTGGCTCCCTGGGAATTCGAAGTCACGCCGGATGGGCTTCGCTCAGAAGAGCTACCGCTCCAGGTTGAACAGAACTTCTGTTATAGGCTCACAACGGAGACGGAAAACGGCGCGTAGGCATACTGCAAAGTGATGCCGTACGGTGACGGTGTATCCATCGAGGCGGTGACCGGCGGTGAGGAGAACTTTTCCTGATTGAAGATCCGTCCAGCATGATCGTAGAAGTCGATCTCGGCATTCGAGTGACCACCGGGAGGTACCAGTCATACACCAAGGCCCGCTAGTCACCATTTCGTAACCTTATTGCAATCATAATGTGGCGTTCTGAACGCTAGACTCTTCAAAAGGGTCTTATGAATCGCAAAAACTTCTTCCACCAAAGCCTGTGGTGCGCCCTCGCGCTCTCCTCCTTCGCTCTCCCCGCCGCCGCCCAGTTCGATGCCGCCGAAGTCCTCGGCACCACCCGCGATAATTCCGGTTCCGTCGTCTCGAACCCCTCGGTGAAACTCACCAATCAGGATACCGGCCTCGAAGCCCGAACCACCGCCGATGGCAACGGCAATTACACCTTCTCGAACGTAAAAATCGGCCGCTATTCCGTCACCGCCGAAGCAGTCGGCTTCTCCCGCGCTGTCGCTACCGATATCGTCGTCAACGTCAACGCCCGCCAGCGCGTCGATCTCACCCTGCAAGTCGGCGCAGTCAGCGAAACCGTGGAAGTGACCGGTGCCGCCGCGGTCCTCGAAACGGACTCCAGCGAGCGCGGTCAGGTCATCAACACGGCGCAAGTGGTGGAACTGCCGTTGAACGGTCGCGCGTATTCCGATCTCGCGTTGCTCTCGCCCGGCGTGATCCGTTCTCCTTCCGCCTTTTCCGGTACCCCGCGCGAAGGTTCGTTTATCGTGAACGGGCTCCGCAGCACCTACAACAATTACCTGCTGGACGGAATCGACAACAACGCCTACGGCACCAGCAACCAGGGCTTTGCCAATCAGGTCGCCCAGCCCTCGCCCGACGCCGTTCAGGAATTTAAAGTCATCACCAATAACTACAGCGCCGAATTCGGACGCAGTGGCGGAGCGACAATCAACGTGGCGACACGCAGCGGCACCAACAACCTCCACGGCACCGCCTATGAATTCCTCCGCAATACCGATTTGAACGCCATCGGCTTCATCTTCGGCATTCGCCCCATAACCTTTAAGAAGCCCACGCTCCAGCAGAACCAGTTCGGTGCCACCATCGGCGGCCCGCTCATCAAGAACCGCGTCTTCTTCTTCGGCGATTACGAAGGCTTCCGCAGCATCCTCCACGGTGCCCCCACCTTCGCCAGCATCCCTTCGCTCGCCTATCGTCAGGGCATCTTCCCCACGGAGGTCAAGAATCCGCAAACCGGCAAGGTCTACCCCGCGAACACGCCTATCCCCGTCAGCGACATCAGCCCATTTGCGCTCAAAGTTCTGAACGATTTGCCCATCCCCACCGGCACCGGCCAAAGCAACAACTTCCAGTCTTCACTGCTAACGCGCAATTACAACGATAAGTACGATGCCAAGATTGACGCGCAGGCAACCACTACCCAATCCGTCTTTCTCCGCGTCAGCCAGCGCAAGGTCAATATCTTCAATCAGCCCGATATTTCCGGTCCATCGGGCGGCAACAGCAATGGTTTTACGCGTGCGCTGAACCAGCAGGTGGATCTCGGTTATACCTGGGCCGTTTCCTCCAGTTCCATTCTGGAAGGGCGCTTCGGAATCTCGCGAACGCGCGCCGGCAAGCAGCCCCCGCTCATCGGCGGCTCCAGCGCTCTTTCGCAATACGGCATAACCGGCCTCCCCACCGACCCTTCACTCACCGGCGGTCTAGTCAACACCACCATCAGCGGGTACAGCGCGCTGGGCCGACAAGCCACCAATCCGCAATTTCAGAATCCGCTATCCTTCGATCCCAAGGTGAACTTCGTCAAGAATATGGGCCGCCATTCGCTCAAGCTGGGCTATGAGTTCATGGTGATTCGCACGCAAGTGCTCGATGTGAATCCTCTCTACGGCCGCGATGCTTACACGGGCAACGCGGGCAGCTTCACCGGGCAATACGTAGCCGACTTCCTGTTCGGACTTCGCTCTCAATACGCGCTCGCCAACTCGGTCATCGGCAATTACCGCCAGCACGAACATTTCGCTTACGTACAGGACGATTTTAAGTTTTCCAGTAAGCTCACCCTGAACCTGGGACTGCGCTACGAGTACGCCACGCCGCGCTGGGAGCGCGATAACGTGCTCAGCAATTACGACCCCGCCACCAACTCCATCCTGAAAGCGAAGGACGGAAGCATCTATGACCGCGCGCTCGTAAATCCCGATTACAAAGGCTTCGCCCCGCGCATCGGCCTAGCTTACAGCGCCACGCCTTCCAGCGTTATCCGTGCCGGTTACGGCATCAGCTATATCCATCAGAATCGCGTAGGCTCGGGCGACCTCCTGGGCATCAACGGCCCCCAAGTCGTCATCGCCACCATCAACCAGAACAATCCGCTCGACCCGAACTTCCGCACCACCCAGCAGGGCTATCCCGTCGGCCTGACCGACCCCAAGAACTTCAACCCGCTTCTCTCGAACATCACCTACGTTCCGAAGCATCTGAAGACTCCCTACGTGCAGAGTTACTTCTTCTCCATCCAGCAGCAGGTGGCGAAAGACACGGTTCTCGATGTCGCCTACATCGGCAACAAGTCCGTTGCGCTCCCCGTCTTCGGCGATTACAACCAGGCCAGCCCGCAGCCCAATCCCGTCCCCAACCCGCCTCTCTCGCTTCAGGCCCGCCGCCCCAACCAGAGCTTCGGCGCTATCACCTGGTATGACCCGGCAGGCTTCTCGAATTACAACGCCGCGCAGGTCAAGTTCGAACACCGCGCCTCGGGCGGGCTTTATTTCCTGAATTCCTTTACTTGGTCCAAGGCCATCGACAACTCCGGCCAATCGCTCGACACCTCGAATGGCAACGCCGCCAGCCCGCAGGACATCCGGAATCTTCGGGCCGAGAAAGGCCCTTCGAATTACGACATCACCCTCACCAACATCACCAGCGTTGTCTATCAGGTGCCGTTCGGCAAAGGCCGCCACTTTGGCTCCTCGCTCCCCATCGTCGTTGAACAAGCACTCGGTGGCTGGGAACTCACCGGCATCAACACCGCGCTGTCCGCTCCTCCCATCAACCTTCGCGCCTGGAACGGCAATATTCCGGGAGCATTTCAGGTAGTCGGCAACCTCCCCGATTTCCGTGGCGGTGAATCTTACCGGCCCAACGTGTTAGGCCCGGCACTCGCTCAGGGCGGTTCTCGCACGGTTGACAATTACTTCAACAAGGCCAATATTCAACTCGCGACGGATGTCAACAGTAATCCTCTGGGTGCCGCCAATCCGTTCGGCAATGCCGGTCGTAACAGCGTACGCGCCACCGGCCTCAATCAACTCGATCTCGGCCTCGACAAAAACTTCGCCCTCCCCCGTGAAGGCATGCGCCTTCAATTCCGTGGCGAGTTTTTCAACATCCTGAACCATACCAACTTCACCGCCGCCAACAGCGATCGTTCGAGCGGCGCCTTCGGCACCATTCGCGGAACCTTTCCCGCGCGCCAGATCCAGTTCGCCTTGAAGTTGATCTTCTGATCCACCAGCAATCTGGAATCAAAACTGCATCGGTCATGTTGCGAGGTAACACAACATGACGAACAGTACGGAAGACAAGCTGAAAGGCAAAGCCACCGAAGTGAAGGGCGATGTCAAAGAGGCGCTCGGTAAAGTAGCCGGCGATAAAGAACTCGAAGCGGAAGGCCAAGCGGATCAGGTCGCCGGCAAGGTTCAAAACAAAGTCGGCGACGTCAAGAAAGTCTTCAATCAGTAATTTTTTCCGGTCGCGTACCTGCTCATGGGCGAAGCCGTTTTTGGACTTTACAATTTCAGCTTCGCCCCTAAGATGGATCATGCCCGGCCCCATAACCGGAAGGCTCTACGGCGACCGGTGTGCCGGTTAGTTGCAGGTGAAGTTTACCGGCGCGATCGACCAATACATTTCGCGAACTATAGTAATTCCTGGAACCTCCGGCTAAGTTCGGAATGTAACGGGTATACGCTCATCAGGTAACAATCGGCGCGGTCAACGATGCCGGCGATCTGCGTCCAGGGCCGCGGAAAAATCGTAATCGCCTTGACTGAGTAATTATTCATATGGTTGAATAAAAATACAATGGCAAGCACAGCGAGGGCGACCCACAAGATTGCCGCCCCCGATTTCACGCGCGATCTTCAGATCTCTGACGACGAACTGGATTCCCTCCTGTCGCTAGCCGCCGAACTGAAACGCCACCCCCGCGATTACTCCGGTGCCGCCGCCGGCCGCTCCGTTGCATTGCTCTTCGAAAAGCCATCCCTCCGCACCCGCTTCACCTTTGAGCTTGCCGTTCAACAGATGGGCGGCACGTCAGTCTTCATGGACGGCCCCATTGGCGTCCGCGAGCCTCTCGAAGATATCGCCCGGAACCTCGAACGCTGGGTCCATGCCATCGTCGCGCGCACCTTCTCGCAGCGCACCGTAGATGCTCTGGCCGCATGGGCCAACATCCCGGTCATCAACGCGCTGACCGATCTCTATCATCCCTGTCAGGCCCTGGCCGATATGCTCACGCTTCAGGAACATCTGGGCTCGCTCAAGGGCTGCAAGCTCGCGTTCCTCGGCGATGGAAACAACGTGGCCCATTCACTCATGCTCACGGCTTCCCGCCTGGGCATGGATTTCGCTCTTGCCTGTCCCGCCGGCTTCACGCCCGATCCTGGCATTCAGGCGCAGGCCGAAGGCCTGGCCACGCTCTCCGGCTCCACCATCACCGTGACCCATGTTCCGGAAGAAGCGCTGGCCAGCGCGGATGCCGTCTACACCGATGTGTGGGCCAGCATGGGCCAGGAAGCGGAAGCCCAAAGCCGCGGCCGCATCTTCGCTCCCTTCCAGCTCAACTCCGAAATCATGGCTCACGCCAAGCCCGGCGCTTTGGCTCTCCACTGCCTGCCTGCGCACCGCGGCGAAGAGATCACCGCCGAAGTCATCGAGTCGAATCGCTCCGTGGTTTTCGATCAAGCGGAGAATCGCCTTCACGTCCAGAAAGCCCTTCTGCTGATGCTGCTGTAAACACCCGCCTCACGTCAAAATCTATGTCCTATAAGAAAATTGCACTCGCCTATTCGGGCGGCCTCGATACGTCCATCATCATCCCGTGGTTAAAAGAGCATTACCCTGGCGCGAAGATCGTCGCCGTCTGCGGAGACATCGGTCAAGGCGGCGATGAGCTCACGGGGCTTGAAACCAAGGCTCGCGCCACCGGTGCCGATGAAGTCTTCATCGCCGATCTGCGCGAAGAGTTCGTCACCGAATACCTCTGGCGCATGGTGCGCGCCGGCGGCATCTATGAACACAAATACCTGCTCGGTACCAGCATCGCGCGCCCTCTGCTCGCCAAGAAGCAGGTAGAGGTCGCCCTCGCCACCGGCTGCGACGCGCTCGCGCATGGCTGTACCGGCAAGGGTAACGATCAGGTCCGCTTCGAACTCACTTACAAGGCGCTGGCCCCCCACCTTCCGGTCATCGCTCCCTGGCGCATCTGGGATATCGTCAGCCGTGAAGACGCGCTCGAATACGCCGCCGCTCACAACGTTCCCGTCCAGCAATCCGCCGCGAAGATCTACAGCCGCGATCGCAACATCTGGCACATCTCCCACGAAGGCGCGGAACTGGAAGACCCCGCAAACGCCCCCTCCGACCGCGTTTGGATGCTCACCAAGAGTCCCGAAGAAGCGCCCGATAAACACACCGACGTCACCATCGCCTTCGAAAAAGGCAACCCCGTCTCCGTCGATGGCCAGACTCTCCGGCCCGTAGCGCTTCTCGAAAAGCTCAACAGCATCGCCAGCGAAAACGGTATCGGCCGCATCGATCTGGTAGAAAATCGCTTCGTCGGCATGAAGTCCAGAGGCTGCTATGAAACACCCGGCGGCACGCTCGTCATGGCCGCCCATCGCGAACTCGAAGCGCTCACGCTCGACAAGAACACATCGCATTACAAGCAGCGCCTCGCGCTCGATTACGCGGAGATGGTTTACAACGGCCTCTGGTTCACTCCCCTACGCGAAGCGCTCGATGCATTCTTCACCACGGTGAGCGAAACCACCACGGGCGAAATCACCCTGCGTCTCTATAAGGGCAACCTGCAGCCCGTCAGCCGCAAGTCGCCGTACTCGCTCTACTCTATGTCCATCGCCAGCTTCACCATGGGCGCGGATTATGACCAGAAAGATGCTCGCGGCTTCATCAACCTGATCGGCCTGCCCATTCAGGTTCGCGCGCTACAACTGCAAGCTGCCCAGAAGGACAAAAAATGAAGCTCTGGGGAGGCCGCTTCGAAACCGGTCCGTCTGAAGTTTTCGAACGCTTCTCCGGTTCGCTCCATTTCGATCGCCGCCTGATCGACGCCGATATCCGCGGCTCCCAAGCCTTCGCCCGCGCGCTCGAAGACATCGGCATCCTCACCGCCGAAGAGCGCGGCAATATCTTCGATGCCCTTGTCGAGATCCGCGCCGAGGCCAAGACGCCCGCCTTTTACGAAGGCGCGGTCGATGAAGATGTCCACACGCTGGTCATCCGCAAGCTGAAGGAAAAGGCTGGCGCGGCTGCCGACAAAATCCACACAGGCCGCTCGCGCAATGAACAGGTCTCGCTCGATACCCGCCTTTGGCTTCGCGATGAATGCGATCGTGTCGATGCTCTGCTGAAAGCGTGGCTGGGCGCGCTGCTCACGCTCGCCGAAAAGTATCCCGCCGCCGTTATCCCCGGCTTCACGCATATGCGCCGCGCGCAGCCCGTGCTGTGGCCCCATTACCTGCTGGCGTATTTCGACATGTTCAATCGCGATCGCGAACGCTTCCAGCAGGCCCGCGCCCGCATCGACGTGCTGCCGCTCGGCAGCGGTGCGCTCGCGGGCAGCGGCTTTCCGTTCGACCGTGAAGCCATCGCCCGCGACCTGGAATTCGCGCGCGTCTCCACCAACTCGCTCGACGTTTCCGCCGACCGCGATTTCGTTCTCGATTTCCTCTACGCCGCCAGCACCACCATGCTCCACCTCAGCCGCCTGGCCGAAGATTGGATTCTTTATAGCTCTGAGGAGTTCGGTTGGATCGAACTCGGCGACGGTGTCACCAGCGGCTCCAGTCTGATGCCGCAAAAAAAGAACCCCGATTCGCTCGAACTCATCCGCGGCAAATGCGGCAGCGTCATCGGCGCTCTCAACGCGCTCATGATCACCATCAAGGGTCTGCCCATGACCTATAACCGTGACATGCAGGAGGATAAACAGCCGCTCTTCCAAGCCGCCGATCAACTCTCCGGTTCGCTCGAAATGGCCGTCGTCATCGCCGAATCGGTCACCCTGAAACCCGCCATTCCCTTAGCCGCCGCGGAAGCGAGTTGGACTGTCGCCACAGACCTCGCCGAGGCTCTCGCCCGGTCCGGCGTGCCCTTCCATCAAGCCCATCAACTCGTCGGCAAGCTGGTTCTCCAAGGCAAGAAGCCTTCCGAGTGGACCGCCGAATCCCTCCACGCTTTCGCGCCCGAATTCGCTCCGCAAATCGCCGCGTTCCTCAATCCGAAAAACGGCATGGCTACAAGGGAAGTGAAAGGCGGTACCGGCCCGAAAGCCGTGGCGGAAGCACTGAAGGCCGCTCGCGCCAGCTTATGACCGCTGTATGAGCAAGAGCTATCGCCAGGGCCAGATCCTCAAGCTCATCCGCGCGAAGGAAATCTACACGCAGGATGAACTCGCGACGGAACTGAAAGCCCTC
>JBBROT010000129.1:0-8689 GCA_038229155.1 Bryobacterales bacterium
ACTCCTGCGCAAGACGCTTTCGCGCACCGGCCAGATGGTGCGGGAAGGCAATCCACTCTCCGGTTCGCTCAAGGCCACCGGCATCTTCCCCGACCTTTCCATCGACATGATCGAGGTTGGCGAATCCACCGGCGCGCTGCCCGTCATGCTCACCAGCGTTGCCGAATTTTACGAAGAAGACGTCAACACCAAAATGACTGCCGCCCTCAGCCTGATCGAGCCTGCCATCATGGTGTTCATGGGCATTTTCGTGGCATTCGTGCTGATTGCCTTGTACCTCCCCATCTTTTCTTTAGCCGATACCATCCGATAAAATTCCATGGCTGCCGAAAGACTTGTACTGAAAGACATGGGCCCGGAGATTGCCGCCGCCCAAGCCGTCGCCGCCCGCTATCGCTGCGAATACGTTGACCTGCGCGAAAGCACCATCGATCATGACCTGTTCCGCACCGTGCCGGTCGATCTGATGTTCCGCTACAATTTCGTTCCATTGCGGGCCGCGAACGGAACGCTCGAGATCGCCCTCTCCGATCCGCGCAACCTGAATACCATCGACGAGCTCGGGCTGCTGCTCAATAAGAAGCTGCGCGTCAAAGTAGCTACCGCGTCCCAGATCGGCGACCTGCTCAAGAAAACCGAGCAATCGCAGCGCGTCCTCGAAGAAGTCACCGAAGGCTTCACGCTCGATGTTCTGGGCGACGATGACAACCCCGATGAGACGCTTTCGATCGATAAGCTTTCACAAGGCGATAGCGATATCGCGCCGGTCATCAAGCTGGTCGATACCACCATCTTCAACGCTCTCGAACGCCGCGCTAGCGATATTCACATTGAATCTCGCGATCAGGAAGTCGCCATCAAGTACCGCATCGATGGCGTGCTGCATTACGCCATGCCGCCTATCGCGAAAGACTGGCAGACCACCATTCTTTCGCGCATCAAGGTAATGAGCGAGCTCGATATCGCCGAGCGCCGCGTCCCGCAGGATGGCCGTTTCCGCGTTCGCTATAAAGGCCGCCTGATCGATTTCCGCGTCTCCGTCATGCCCACCATCCACGGCGAAGATGCCGTGCTGCGCGTTCTGGATAAAGAGAGCATGAGCGAAAAATTCGCCAAGCTTTCGCTTGAAGTGGTCGGCTTCTCTGAGCACGATCTGGTGAAGTTCCGCCGCTACATCATGGAACCTTACGGCATGGTGCTGGTCACCGGCCCCACCGGTTCCGGCAAGACCACCACGCTCTACGCCGCCCTCAGCGAAATTAAGAACGACGAAGACAAAATCATCACCATCGAAGACCCCGTGGAATATCAGGTGAAAGGCATCACCCAAATTCCCGTCAACGAAAAGAAGGGCCTCACCTTCGCGCGCGGTCTGCGCTCCATCCTGCGTCACGATCCCGACAAGATCATGGTGGGCGAAATTCGCGATCAGGAGACTGCCCAGATCGCCATCAACTCCGCCCTCACCGGCCACCTGGTCTTCACAACGGTGCACGCGAACAACGTGCTCGATGTTCTCGGCCGCTTCCTCAACATGGGCGTTGAGCCTTACAACTTCGTCTCCGCGCTGAACTGCATTCTGGCGCAGCGGCTGGTGCGCTCCATCTGCGAATTCTGCAAGAAGCCCGTTGTATTTCCCGATTCCGCGTATATCGAAAGCGGCCTGAATCCCGACGAGTGGCGCGACGTGCCCACCATGGAAGGCACCGGCTGTTTCGAATGCGGCGGCACCGGTTTCCGCGGCCGTACCGCAATTCATGAGCTCCTGGACCTGAGCGACAAAATTCGCGAAATGATTCTGGACCGAAGGTCCACCGCGGAGATCAAACGCGTCGCCCGCGACGAAGGCATGACCTTCCTGCGCGAATCCGCCGTGGATAAGGTTCGCAAGGGAATCACCACGCTCAAAGAAATCAATAAGGTCACCTTCATCGAAGGCTAGCCATGTCCTCCAGCTTCCTCCCCACATTGACGGCGCTGTTGCAGGATCCCCCGCCGGAGTTCTGTTTCGAAATTTCGGAGCGCGCCATCGCCATGGCCCGCCCGCGCGGGACTGCCACCATGACCTCGCGGGAGCTGCCGCCGGGCATGATTTCCGCCTCTCCCCTGCGCGATAACATTCTGCTGCCGGAAGCCTTCGCTTCCGAAGTGGCCCGCCTTGTGCCCGCCGCCCCCGCCCGCAAGCGCCGCACCGCCGCCTTGATTCTTCCCGATTACAGCGCCCGCCTTTCCGTGCTGGATTTCGATTCCTTCCCCGAAAAAGCCGAAGACCAGGAAGCTCTGGTGCGCTTCCGCATCCGCAAAAGCGTTCCCTTCGATATCGATTCCGCCGCCATCAGCTATTGGCGGCAGAACAGTCCGGGCGGAAAATCGCACGAGGTCATCGTCGCTGTTACGCCGCTCGAAATCATCGCGCGCTATGAAGCGCCCTTCCGCGCTCTTGGCCTGCAGCCCGGTCTCATTACCATTTCGCCCCTCGCCTCGCTGGAGCTGGTTCCGCTCGATGGAATCTCGGTAGTCGCCAAAGTGAATGGCTCCATCCTTACCGTCCTGGTGAGCCATTTGGGCGTTCTCAAGCTGGTCCGCTCGCTCGAACTCACCGAATTCTCTCTCGAAGAGATTGCCGCCGACCTCTACCCCACCTTCGTTTACGTGGAAGACAATCTGCACGCCCCCGCCGCACGGTTGCTGCTATGCGGCTTCGGCGAACTGGAAAGTTCCGCCATCCGCGAATTCCAAGCCGAAATGCAGCTTCCCGTTGAGCTCCTCCGCTCGCGCCTGGGGGCCGTCAACGGTCAGAACGCGGGGCTCCTCGGCTATCTTCAATCGCTCACCGGCCCATCCGCGCGCCAGGGAGCCGCCGCATGAGAATCGGTCTGAATCTGGCAAGCGAACCGTTCCGCCGCAACCGGCCCGCGCTGGTCGGGTGGAGCGTCGGCGTCGTGGTGCTCATGTTCTCACTGCTCGCGTTCATCGTGATGGCCGTGACTGACCGGGGCGTCATCCGCCGCGATCAACAAGCCGCCCAACGGCTCACGCGCGATCTTGCCAAGCTCAAGACAGAACAGCGCAAGTACGATGCGGAAGTGCGCAAGCCTGAAAACGCTGAGGTCCTCGAACGCAGTGTGTTCCTGAACCAGCTTCTACTCCGCAAAGGCATCAGCTGGACACGCATTTTTGCCGATCTCGAAAAGACCCTGCCCCCCAACGTGCGCATCACGCAGATCCGCCCCCAGGTGAACGCAAACAACCAGATTTTCCTCGAAATGACCGTCGCGGCCGATTCGCCCGAGCCCATGATTGGCTTCGTTTCGAAACTTGAGCAGTCAGACGTCTTCGGCTCCGCGAACGTCACCACCTACCAGGCTCCTTCGCAGACCGACCCCTTTTATCGCTATCGCTTAAGCGTGAATTATGCCCAGAAACTTTGACGTGACCGAGCGGTTGCGTTCCGTCTCCTGGAGCGCGCCCGAAACACTGCTCCGCATCGGCGCGGGCGTTCTGATAGCGGCGAACCTGATCGCCGCCGGTTTCGCTTTCCACTGGTGGGGCGATTCGCCCGCCACCGCCCAGGCCCGCATCGATGACTTAACCCGTCAGCTTTCCAATCAGCGGTCTCAGGTGGTCCGCATCAGGGCCATGTCGCAAAAAGTGGATGGCGCGCGCGATCAGGGCGGTGCTTTTATCGATGCCTATATGACGCCCCGCCGTGTGACGTATTCCACCGTACTTGGCGAGCTGAATCACATGGCCACCACCGCCGGCATCCGCACGCGCGAAACCGGCATCGGCCGCGATCAGGTGGAAGGCAGCGAAGCCCTCAGCATGCTCACCATCAGTGCCGGCTATGAGGCCGCCTATCCGAATCTGGTCAAATTTTTAAACGAGCTGGATAAATCGAAGCGCTTCATCATCATCGAAAGCGTGACCGCTTCCCCTCAGGCCAACACACAAAATCTTCTGGTGACCGTCAAGCTCAACACCTTCGTTCGCGATGATTTGGAAGGCCAGCCATGACCGTGGTTCTCAAGAAGAAAAGTGAAAAGAACAAGATGTACGTGCTGGGCGGCCTGGCCCTGGTCGCCGGCTACCTGCTCTGGAGCAATACCGGTTCCGATTCGTCACCTGCACCCACCGCCGCAGATACTTCGCGTGCCGTCGCGCCAGCCGCGCCCGATCAGAGTGCCGCACCGGTCCAGCGTCGCGGTCTCGCCTCCCGGGGCAGCGCGGAATTTCGTCCCCGCCTGGGTTCGAAACGCCCGGAAGAGCGCGTGGACCCAAACAAAGTGGACCCCACCCTGCGCCTGGACCTGCTGGCGAAAGTTCAGAATGTGCATCTTGAAGGCGGTTCGCGCAACCTGTTCCAGTTCGGTGTCGCCGCGCCCGCCGCACCGCTTACGCCCATCCCCAAAGTTGCCAAGGTTCCCATCAACGGCCCCGTCCCAGCGGCTCCCGTCGCGTCCACGCCGCCGGGACCCCCGCCAGCGCCCCAGGCACCTCCCATTCCGCTGAAGTATTACGGCTTTGCCAACGCCAAGAACGAAGCGCGCAAGAAGGCTTTCTTCCTCGATGGCGAAGACATCATCGTCGCCTGGGAAGGCGACACCGTGAAGAGCCGCTACAAGATCGTCCACATCGGGGTCAACTCGGTGGAAATGGAAGATACACAGTTCAAGAGCCGCCAGACACTCCCTCTCGAAGCGGAGCTTGCCGGATGACGCGCAGTGGCAACAAAGGCTTCGCCCTCCTCTTCGTCTTCGCGATGGCCTCCATCATCGCCATCACGCTCTTCGTTGCCTTGCCCCGCATCACCTTTGAAGCCCAGCGCGATAAAGAGGCGCTGCTCATCGAGCGCGGTGAACAATATAAGCGCGGCATCCAGCTCTACGTCCGCAAATTCAAACATTTCCCCTCCAAAATGGAGGATCTCGACAACTCGAACGGGCTCCGCTTCCTGCGCCACCATTACAAAGACCCCATGACCGGCAAAGAGGAATGGCGGCTGATTCACGCCGGGCCCGGCGGCGTGCTGCTGGATTCTTTGATCACTCCTTCCAAGGATAAAAAACAGGCCGCGCAAACTTCCATCAGCGAACTGCTCGGCGTGGGTGGCGTAGCGGAAGCCGACGCGAATGCCAACCCCGCACTCCGCAAACGCCCCAGCGATCAGCAGGGCCAACCCGGCGAAGGTGGCGGTCCCGCGCCCGGTGCCCCCATTCCAGCGGATCCTGGCCAAGGCGTGCTCCCCAATCCCACGCCCACCAACCCCTCGGCCTTCGGTCGCGCCGGTTCCGATTCCGCTACCGGCTTGCCCGGCCGTTTCCCCGCCACGCCCGCCCCGAACAATCCCGCCGGTTCAGCCGTAAATTCGCAGACCGGAGGCGTCTCTAGTGGTATTTCGGCCAGCGCCCCCCTCGGCTCCAATGTTGCGTTTCCGCAAGGCCCCGGCCAGACTCCGGTACCCCCCGGAGTCACGCAACAAATCAACAATTCAAACGGGGCCAACCCCAACGGACAGGGTGCCAACGAAGCCGCCCGATTGATCCAAGGCTTGCTCACCACGCCCCGGCCCGGCGGCTTGGCCGGCATCCAGGCCGCTGCCGGTAACCAAACCATAGGAGGCGGCATCGCCGGAGTAGCCAGCAGCATAAAATCGGGCATCGGCATCAAGGTCTATAAAGACCAGGAAGAGTACAAGAAATGGGAGTTCGTCTACGACCCCACCAAAGATACGCAAGGCGGCGCGGGAGCCATTCCGCAACAGGGCCGTGTGCCCGGCACGCAGATCGGCACGCCGCCTACGGGCGCTGTGGGCGGCGGTGTCTTTGGCGCGCCTCCCCCCGGCCCTCCGCCAAAATGACCGGTTGCGCGCACCGCCCCGAATCGGTCACCCTAAAACCTGTGTGTTCATGGGCATCGTAATCGCAATCGACGGGCCGGCGGGCGCGGGCAAGAGCACGGTCGCCCGGCAATTGGCCTCGCAACTCGGCTTCACTTATATCGATACAGGCGCAATGTATCGCGCCGTCGCCCTCTGGGCCATTCGCTCCAACCTGGAGTTGACCGATATGCATCGCATGGAACAACTGGCTGACGCGGCCCTCATCGTGTTGCACTCCACCACTGGCGGCGTCTCTCTCAATGGCGAAGACGTCACCGAAGCCATCCGCACTCCGCAAGTCTCTGAATCCGCTTCCCGCGTGGCCGCCATCGCCGGTGTGCGCCGCGCCATGGTCGCCAAGCAGCGTGAGATTGCCGAACAAGCCAACGTCGTGATGGAAGGCCGCGATATTGGCACCGTCGTCTTCCCCCAGGCCCAAGTAAAAATCTTCCTCGACGCCGACCATACCGAGCGCACACGCCGCCGCATAGATCAACTCGACAGTGGCGAGAGCGAGGCGATTGCCGATCAAGTGGCTCGCGATATCGCCGAACGCGACCATCGCGACCGCATGCGCGCCGATTCGCCCCTCGCTCAAGCTCCCGACGCCGTCTACGTCAACTCAACAGACCTCTCCATCGAAGAAGTAGTGGAAGCGCTGCTGAAAGTGGTCCGCTCCAAAACCGCCAACGGGAAGGGCTACCATTGAGCGGCTTGCTGGCCATGAAATTCGGCGGCACCAGCATGGGCTCCGCTGACCGGATTCGCGTCGCCGCCGAACTCATCCTGCAACAGGGCGGCAAACGGCCCGTGCTGGTGGTGGTCTCCGCCATGTCGAAAGTAACCGACCTGCTGCTGGACGCGATGAAACATGCTGAAGCCGGCGACGCCGCCGGGCTCGCCGAAGCCGTCCGCAAACTTCGCATGAAGCATCTGGATGCCGTGGATGGCCTCGCCCTGGGAAGCGCCACGTCACAAGCCATCGACGACCTCATCGTCGAATTCGAGCGCCTGGTGGGAGGCATGCTGATGCTGGGCGAACGTCCCGCACGCTCCGTGGATGAGGCCGTAGCTATCGGCGAACGCCTCTCCGCCATCCTGCTGGCGGATTTTCTCGGGCCCCAGGCCGTCGCCGTCAATTCCGCCGAACTCATCGTCACCGATGCCGTGTTCGGTAACGCCTCTCCGTTTCTTGACCAGACCGCCGTCAAGGCCAAGGCCAAGCTGCAACCTCTCCTCGACGCCGGCCTGATTCCCATCGCCACCGGCTTCAACGGTGCCACCGTCGATGGACGCGGCACCACGCTCGGCCGCGGCGGTTCCGATTTTTCCGCCAGCATCCTGTCCGCCGCGCTCGACGCCGAAGAGCTTTGGATCTGGACCGACGTGGACGGCATCATGACCGCCGATCCGCGCCTGGTCCCCGAAGCGAAAGTCCTGCACGAAGTCAGCTTCAGCGAGGCCGCGGAACTGGCCTATAACGGTGCCAAAGTGCTGCACCCGCGCACGCTCTCTCCCCTGGTGGACCGCGGCATCCCAGTGTGGAGCAAGAACAGCTTCGCGCCCGAAAAGGCCGGCACCCGCATCGTTCCGGAGCTTTCCGTCTCAAGCGGCGCCCGCGCCGTCACCTCCATGCGCAACGTCTCGCTGATCTCCGTCGAACCGGCGCATGCCGCGCTCAGCGGCGTCCACGTCATGGCCCGCACCATGGATTCTCTCGCCCGCGCCAACGTGGAAGTGCTCACCGTCTCCGCCTCCAGTTACCGGCAAAGCTTCTGCTTCCTGGTGCGCGATGAGGAACTCGCCCACACTGTGGAGGTCCTCGAAGCCGGGCTCGCTCTTGAGCTGACCCATGGCTACGTCAGCCCTCTCACCATCGATAGCGAAGTGGGTCTGCTGGCCGTCGTGGGTGAGGGCATGCGCGGTGCTCAGGGCCTTGCCGGGCGCATCTTCACCGCCATCTCGCGCGAGAACGTCAACATCATGGCCATCGCCCAGGGTTCCAGCGAATTGACCATCGCCATCGTCGTGCGCCGTAGCGGTCTCGAGAAGGCCGTGCGCGCCGTCCATGCCGAGTGCCATCTCTAGGCTGGCCGCTACGTTATAATTGAGGATTCGCTAACCTTTAGGAGATTTCCGCTTCATGTTCGATTTATTCCGCAGCCGCGATAAGGCTGTGCGCATTCTGTTGGGAGCCATTCTTGTCATCGTGGCGCTATCCATGATCACTTACCTGATCCCGGGTAGCGGCGGCGGCGGTCTGGGCGGGGGTCAGGACAACATCATCGCCACGGTAGGGGATGAGAAAGTCACCACGCTTGAGGCGCAGAAAGCGATTCAAGCCGTCCTGCGCGGCGGCCAGATGCCCGCGCAGTACCTTTCCATTTACGCTCCTCAGATTGTGCAGCAGTTGATTGGCGAACGTGCTCTCGCCTATGAAGCCAGGCGCCAGGGTATCCGCATCAGCGATGAGGACGTGAACGTTGCCATCCAGAACCAACTGCCTCCCGGCTTCTTCGCGGACGGCAAGTTGG
The DNA here is from genome assembly GCA_038229155.1 of Bryobacterales bacterium. GTDB lineage: Bacteria > Acidobacteriota > Terriglobia > Bryobacterales > Bryobacteraceae > JALYXI01. The sequence continues at coordinate 8,416 of JBBROT010000129.1, forward strand.
TCAAGAAGACCGAACTCGAAGCGGCGCTTTCGCAGCAGGGCATGACGGTGTCGGATTTAAAGGCGGACATCGCGCGCCAGCTACTGGTGCTGCGCCTTCGCAATATCGCGCTCGAAGGAACTTTGGTTTCGCCCAAAGAAGTGGAAGCCGAATACCGCAAGCGCAATGAAACGGCTCGCCTGCAATACGTGCTGATTTCGCCCGCGAAGTTTGCATCCGAAGTGAAAGTGGACGACGCCCAGATGCGTCAGTTCTACGACAAGAACAAGGCGCA
>JBBROT010000130.1:0-8664 GCA_038229155.1 Bryobacterales bacterium
AGCTGAACAACTCGTGTTGCTGAACGTCTTCTCCGCGCATAAAACAGAGACGCTCACAACACCTACTAAGTCACCCGTCCCGAATTAGAATTTCAGCAGCCTGTTAGAGCTCCGATTAACTGCTCGAAGTGCTCCTGGTTACTTTTGGTTGGAGAGCCTGGAACCTCCGCCTGAAGAACGGTCCATTTCTGGTGGAGTTCAGTTAATTTGAGATTCTCCGCACCGGCTTCCTTGAGTGCAGAATCTGAGAAACTAAGTCTCTGACTAAGTTCCGCGGCCACCGAATCAAGTTGAAGGAAGATCTTATCCACCTCCTGCCTGGCCGCGAGCGCATCGGCAGAGGCGTCCTGTGTTCCAGAGGCGAGCTGGTAATCCGTCAGAGCTTTCACCAAGCGCACGGCGGGTGATTGAAACCGGTTCCCCGCGCGTTCACCCTGGGCGAAGTTCATCTTCTCGCCAATCTGATCCATGTTGAAGTAGAACAGCACTGCCAGCGGAAGCGAAAAGAAACAAACGCTTCCCAGAATGCGCTGCGCAATATTCAACTTACTGATCAATGCGTTAAATTTAAACACGTGTCTCCCAAGATTCATAAAACTTGCTAAATAGGATAATCGACACAATGCCGAAAGAACTTTAGCAAAAAATAGGCTCACATCTAAACCGCCTGCTTTTGGGGTGGCCCCCTGAGGTGAGACAAGAAGTTAAGACACTGCTGACCGTTCGAGGAAAAGTACTCGACCGGCAAGACGGCTGTCGCGCGGAATGAGGATCGGTTGGCGAAGCGGAAGCGGGCTCTGTTGGAACCCGCCGAGGAATAATCAAACTGGAAACTCACCGAGACGATGAGGCCGGGGACGGCGTTACTGCTGTTCCCGGACCAGATCGAATCACATGTAGCCAAGCGCGGAATGAAGCCGTTTCCGGTTATAAATCTTTTCCAGAAACTCGCCGATCATCGAACGGGCTTCCGCGAGATTCCGGTATTCGTTACGATGCACTTCCTCGTACTTCAGCGTCTTTATGAACGATTCGCAGGCTACAACGCAGAGCAACCAGCGGGTCGGCTGCATCGCTCATCGGAAACGAATGCCGTTGCCGCCGCGCAGTCCCTTCAGGTACAGGATGCCGCCGGGGTCGCTGCGTTCTTCGCGCATTTCCTCGCCATCGATTTCCACCTGATACACGCGCTTCGGGTTCAAGCCCACAATGAACACATCCACCACTTCTTTCGCCGGCGTGCGAAACCGGTGAGTCGTTTTCCCGAAGAAGACTACGGCCTCGTCCAGATCCAGCGGATCGCGCGTGATTTCCGGATTCAGCATGGTGATCTTGCCGTCTTCGAAAAGCTGCAGTTGCCCGTCCACATAACCCAGCCATTGGGCGGAATCCTCCCAGTTCGAGCGCACGTAGAGCCGCCCGAAGGTCTCATCGTGGAACACTAGCGGCACATGGTAATAGCTCAAGCCGGGCTGGTAGGGGTTCGCCCACAGAAATTCGTAAGGGATGCCGAAGGTGCCGCGCATCAGGAATCGGTCATTCATCAGCCAGCCTTGCAGCACTTGGCTTTCGGGCGCATTGGCGTCGAAGGCCACCATGGCGAGTTCAGCCGCGCGCGATAGGGCGGCGGTGCGCAGGTCCGGTTCGCCGGTGCCCATTTTCGCGGGAATGCGATATTCGCTTTCGGCTGCCGGGAACGCCGCCGGGTAGTTCGCCAGCAGATGGCCGATGGCCTGATCTTTGAAATAGCGCGGGTACTGCTCCCGCAAATCGCCATTCAGGTTATCGCGAACCGCATGCAGAATTTCATAGAAGGCGAAGGTTTGGTCGAGCGGTATGGCGGCCTTGCCGGATCTCAAATTCGCCAGGCGCTGCTTCCACGCCCGCCCAAAGAAGTCTTCAAGCGCCGCGTTCGACACTTTGGGAGAATGATCGGCAAGAGCGATCCCGGCCAGAAGGCGCGAACGTTCGTTGTCGATGGACGTGCCTGGCTTCGCCGCAAGCGCGCGCTCCAGGCGGGCCACCAGGGCGGCGATTTCGGTCGGCGACATCAGGGGCTGACACCAATCGAACACCAGAGCAATCTGGCGAAGATCGGTATCGAAAAGGGTTGCGGTCTTGAGCGCCCATTCGATGGCGTGGCGGCCCTGGACGGCATCTTCAGTCACGCGGTAATAGAGCGCGCTGGCGAAACCGGGCTCCAGCATGGTGGCCCCGCCCTTGGTGAGCAGATCGAATTGTTCGAAGCGAAGCGATTTGCGCTCCCGCTCGCGCCGCAGCAGACGAAGCCGCCCGGCAGGCAGAAACAGGCGCGGGTGTTCGGTGTAAATAGTGAGGGTGTCCACTGGCGAGGCGGGATCGCCTTCCGGTTCGCCTTGCTGTGTAAGAACCTGCTGCGCAAGAGCTGGTCCAGCGGTCAGGGTCAGGAACGCGAGTGCAAGCCAGCGCGCCGCCGGGGCGCTTAGGAACAGGGAACCTTTCACCATCTCGATTGTGGCAGACTTGCGTGGCGTTCCGGCACTGTGTCAAAGTGACACAACGTGAGTGCCACAGAACGCGAAAAATCAGATGCCATTCCGCGCGGGAAGACTGTGCTTTCAAGAACTTGCGCGGTTTGACAGTTGGCCCAAGGGTTGCTATTTATTGATGGAATCAAAGAAGTACTTTTCAACCTGCCCTCTGCTGCAACAGGCTGGCAGTTCGGTTTTAGGCTTATGGGACAACGTGCTTGCGGGAGCCGCTGTGATCAGTAGTAAAAAGCCTGGAATCCGGATCGCTTGCGGGTTGCATGCAGGGGGGTTTTTATTCCTCGCCCTCCTTACACCTCTCCTGAGTGCTGCCGAACCCTTCCGAATCGCTATCGCGGGGCTGGTTCATGGGCACGTCAGCGGCTTCCTGAAATCAGCCAAAGCGCGAAACGATGTCGTCATCGCCGGCCTTTTCGATCCCGACCCGGCTTTGGTCGCGCGGTATGGCGAACAGTTTGGCGTTCCGGCATCATCGCGATTCACGTCGCTTGACGCCATGCTGGCCGCGCGGCCCGATGCAGTCGCAACGTTTACCAGTACGGCTGGACATCGCGCCGTGGTGGAGGCTGGCGCGAAACTGAAAATTCCCGTGATGATGGAAAAACCGCTGGCGACGAATTTGGCGGACGCGCGCGCCATGGCTCAGGCCGCGAAGGCCTCGGGCATTCCTGTCATCGTGAATTACGAAACCACATGGTATCAGAGCCATGCCGAAATCTGGAGGCTGGTCCGCCAGAACAATTCGGTCGGCGATATCCGGCGCATGGTCGCCATGGACGGCCACCAGGGTCCGAAAGAAATTCACGTGCAGCCGGAATTTTTCGAGTGGCTGACGGACCCCGAACAGAACGGTGCCGGCGCGCTGTTCGATTTCGGCTGCTATGGCGCGAACCTGATGACCTGGCTGATGGACGGCGAACGCCCCTTGAAAGTGACCGCTCTGACCCAGACCAACAAGCCGAAAATTTACGAAGACGTGGATGACGAAGCCACCGTGCTGCTGCAGTATGCAAAGGCTCAGGGCATCATTCAGGGGAGCTGGAACTGGCCTTTCGCCCGAAAGGATCTGGAAGTCTACGGCGAGACGGGCTATGCCATCGCCACCGGCGGCACCGGTCTACGCGTACGCTTGAAAGATCAGAAAGCCGAAGAGACGCGCACGCCGGCCGAACTGCCCGCGAACACCCACGACCCCATTTCCTACCTGATGGCGATTGTGCGGAGCAAGGTGGCTCCCTCCGGCTTGTCTTCGATGGAGAACAATGTGGTGGTGGTGGAAATTCTGGAAGCCGCGCGCGAATCGGCACGTAGCGGCAAGACTGTGGTCCTGCCGCGCTAAGCGGCTCTTACCAACTCAGGATGCCGGTGCGCGGAGCCTCGTCCTGGTTCGGCAGATACACAGTGTGGCAACGTTCACAGCGATACACTTCGCTGCCTTGCGGTGCCACCTCAGCGGTAAAGGTATGCCAGCGCTTCAAGTGACCCTGGCAGTATTTGCCCTTCGGATTCACTTCATTGCAGGCGCGCATTCTCAAAATGCGGCGCTTCACTTTCGTGCCGCTCGCGAGCACGGCTACCACCTCGCTCACCGGCGCGGGCTCGTTCGGCTTGGGAAAATTCATGGAGGGCTCTCCACTTATGTTAATCTGGGCTTTCCGCTTACCGCCTGAGCATTTGTGAATTCGACATGCCTGCCCGCGTGAGCGAAGCCTTTGTTTTGCTTACTTATCCGCTCAAAGAATCGGACCTGATCGTAAGTTTCCTCGCACGGGACGCGGGGAAGCTGCGCGGGGTGGCCCGTCGCGCGCGGCGTCCGAAGAGCGGCTTCGGCGCGGGGCTGGAGCGCCTCTCGCAAGTCAGCCTGTCTTATTTTCAGCGTGAGAATCGCGAGCTTGTGTCCATCGATGGCTGCGATCTGCGCCAATCGCAATTCGGGCTGATGGGCGATTATTGGTCCGGCGTGGTGCTGGATTACATCGCCGAAATTTCAGAGCAGATCCTGCCGCCGAATGAACCGAACGAGCGTTACTTCCGCTTGGTGGAAACGGTTTTGAAACACATGCGCTCCGGTGACGAGGGCGCGGTTTGGCGGGCTTCGGTATATTTCACTTTTTGGGCTGTGCGCCTGGCGGGCATTCTGCCGGAGTTTCGCGGCGTAAGCGCCGGCTCCACAGACCTTGCCGAAACCATGTTGCGCCATCCTATCGATGAGTGCGCGCCCGGTGAATTCGAGCAGCAAACCGCAGCCGATCTGCGCAAGTTTCTGATCCGCCAAATTGAAGAGCTGATCGATCGCAAACTGAAAACCGCCGCACTGCTCTCTGCCCGCCCTTTCTGATTTTCATGGACTCTTACCAGCAAATTATTTTCAAACTGAAGAACTACTGGGCGGAGCGCGGCTGCGTCATTCAGGAGCCTTTCGATACCGAAGTGGGCGCGGGCACCATGGCTCCCGAAACGTTTCTGCGCGTGTTGGGCCCCACGCCTTACCGCACCGGCTACGTCCAGCCCAGCCGCCGCCCCGCTGACGGTCGCTATGGCGAAAATCCGAACCGGCTTTACAAGCACCAGCAGTTTCAATTGATCCTGAAGCCTTCTCCCGATGATGTGATCGACCAATATCTGGGCAGCCTGGAGGCGCTTGGCATCAATCTGACCGAGCACGATATCAAGCTGGAAGAAGACAACTGGGAAGCGCCTACGCTGGGCGCGTGGGGCGTGGGCTGGCAGGTGATGCTGGACGGTTTGGAAATCACGCAGTTCACTTATTTCCAGCAGTGCGGCGGTATCGAACTCGATCTGGTGCCGGCTGAAATTACGTACGGCCTGGAGCGCCTATCAGCGTTTTTGCAGGGGAAAGACAGCGTCTACGACATTGAATGGACGCCCGGTGTGACTTACGGCGACGTGCGTAAGCGCGATGAACTGCAGTACTCGGTTTATAACTTCGAGCTGGCGGATCGCGACACGCTGTGGAAGCTATTCGATCTGTACGAAGGCGAAGCGCAGCGCTTGCTGGCGCTCTATCCCAAAGCCGAGCAGAAGGAGCGCTTCCCCTTGTTGGCTACGTATGACCAAGTGCTTAAGTGCAGCAATTTGTTCAACACGCTCGATGCGCGCGGTGCCATCAGCGTGACGGAGCGCGTGGCCGTGATTGCACGTGTGCGCAAGCTGGCCGTCGGTGTGGCGGAAGCCTGGGTGGATCAAAGCGGGGTGCAAGCTTGAACCTGCTGCTTGAAATTGGCACCGAAGAGATTCCGGATTGGATGATTCCGGATGCGCTGGCGCAGATGCGCACGCTGTTCGGCCCGGCGGAAAGCGTCGTTGTGGATGCCACCTCGCGACGGCTTGTCTTGCGAGCGACAGGTCTTGCGGAGCGGCAGGCGGATCGTGAAGAGTATGTCGCGGGACCTGGGCTGAACGCGCCACCAGCCGCAGTGGAAGGCTTTGCACGCAAGCAGGGTGTCGCGAAGGAAGCACTCGAACACCGCGAGGGCAAGTACGGCTACACGCGCAAAATCGCCGGACGCGAAACGCGTGACCTGCTGGCTATTTCGCTCCCCGAACTGATCGGCAAAATCAATTGGCCGAAGACCATGTTTTGGGGTGCAAAGGGTAGCGCCCGATTCATTCGGCCGGTGCGTTGGATTGTCGCGCTGCTCGATGACAAGATTGTCCCTTTCGAGTTTGCCGGAGTAGCGAGCGGCGCGGAGAGTTCCGGTCACAGGCGTCTTGGCAAAGCACGCTTCCCTGTTACCTTCGCTAGCTATGAGCAGGCGCTTCGTGAGAACGGAGTCATCCTCTCCGCTGACGAACGCCGCGCGAAAATCCTGAGCGAACTGCCGAAGGACATGCGTCCCGATGCTTCCCTGCTTGAAACACTGGTCTACCTGACGGAATTTCCCACCGTGGTCACCGGCGAATTTGAACCTTCGTTTCTAACCTTGCCCTCCGAAGTGCTCTCCACCGTGATGCGCTTCCACCAGAAGTATTTTTCCATTGATGATGGCAACGGAGGCCTCGCACCGCGCTTCGCAGCCGTCATGAATACATCGGGCGACCCCGCTGGCCTGGTTCAGCATGGCAATGAACGCGTCCTGCGCGCACGCTTCAACGACGCGCGCTTCTTCTGGGATACCGATCAGCGGCGCACCCTCGATGCGCGCGTCGAAGATTTAAAGCACGTCACCTTTCAAGCCAAGCTGGGCAACTATTACGAAAAGACTCAGCGCGTGGAAGGGCTGGTGGCGATATTGGGCGGCGATGCTCACGCCATTCGTGCCGCGCGCCTTTCGAAGGCCGACCTCACAACTGAACTCGTCAAAGAATTTACCGAACTGCAAGGCGTAGTAGGCGGGCTCTACGCCAAAGCGCAAGGCGAGCCAGAAGCAGTCTCGACCGCCGTCTACGACCACTACAAGCCGGTCAGCATGGAAGACTCGATTCCCCGCACGGAAGCCGGACAATTCGTCGCCATCGCGGACAAGCTCGATACGCTGATCGGCTGCTTCCAAGTCGGCCTCATTCCTTCGGGCTCGAAAGATCCGTTCGCCCTTCGCCGCGCCGCCCAGGGCATCGTCAAGATCATCGTGGAAGCGAATCTGAATGTGCCGCTGCGCTCCTACCTTCGCCGGGATCCGAAGATTGAAGAGTTCGTTCTCGACCGCGTCCGCAATTATTTTCGCGACTTCGCCTACGACGAAATCAACGCTGTTCTCGCTTCCGGTTGGGACAGCCTGCCTGACGTGCGCACTCGCCTCATCGCGCTCCAAGCCGTCCGTCCCACGGCTGACTTCGAACCGCTCGCGGCCAGCTTCAAACGCATCCGCAACATCCTGAAGCAAGCCAACTTCACAGACACCGCGCCGCCGTCCACCAGCCTTCTGGAAGACGGCCCCGAGCGCGATCTATACACTGATTTTCACCGTATTCAAAACGAAATTGTGACGCTCCCGTACCAACCGGCGTTGGAGCGCATCGCCACACTGCGGCCTGCTGTTGACCGCTTCTTCGACAAGGTCATGGTCAACGTTACGGACGCACGGATCCGGAATAATCGCCTGGCCTTACTCAACGCAATATCCACGGAATTCTCAAAGTTAGCTGACTTTTCAGAGATCGTTATACAAACTCAGGAGACAAAAGTTTAGATGAAGAGCAAGAACGTATTCTCATTCGGCGCGGGTACCGCCGATGGCGACGGCAAGATGAAAGACGTGCTGGGCGGCAAAGGAGCCGGTCTGGCGGAGATGTCGCGCGCGGGGCTTCCCGTGCCGCCCGGCTTCACCGTTGCGACGCAGGTCTGCAACATGTATTTCGCAAACGGCAACAAGACGCCGGACGAGATCGAAAAGGACGTCGATACCTGCCTCGCCATTCTCGAAAAGCGCATGGGCCAGAAGCTGGGCGATTCGGCGAACCCCTTGCTGGTCAGCGTGCGCTCCGGCGCGAAGTTCTCCATGCCGGGCATGATGGATACCATCCTCAACCTGGGCCTGAACGATGACACCGTGAGCGGCCTGATCGCCAAGAGCGGCAATGAGCGCTTCGCCTACGATTGCTACCGCCGCTTCATTCAGATGTTCGGCAACGTCGTGCTCGATATGGGCAAGCACCCCTTCGACGAAGTCTTCGATGCGCGCAAAACCAAACGTAAGGTCAAGCTGGATACTGACCTGAACGCCGAAGATCTGCAAGCCGTCATCGCCGATTACAAGAAGCTGGTGCAGAAGAAGACCGGCAAGCCGTTTCCGCAGGAGCCGCGCGAACAGCTCTCCATGTCGCGCGATGCCGTCTTCCGTTCTTGGAATGGCGACCGTGCCATCGTCTACCGCCGCATGGAAAAAATTCCCGACGATATCGGTACCGCCGTCAATATTCAAGCGATGGTGTTCGGCAACATGGGCGACACCTCCGCCACCGGCGTTGGTTTCACACGCAACCCTTCCACCGGCGAGAAGGTCTTCTATGGCGAGTTCTTAGTCAACGCGCAGGGTGAAGACGTGGTGGCCGGCAACCGCACTCCGCAGCCCATCTCCGAACTGGAAAAAGTGCTGCCCGAAGCGTTCCATCAGTTGCGCGAAATCACCACGAACCTGGAACAGCATTACAAAGACATTCAGGATTTCGAGTTCAC
>JBBROT010000131.1:0-8616 GCA_038229155.1 Bryobacterales bacterium
AAAATTTCATGCCGCTCAGCAGAAATCCGTGGCGAACTCCGTCCAGCGTGTAGACTCCCAGCACATCTCCCAGATTGTTGATTCCGTATACTTCCGTCCCGCTTGCGCCGGGGTAGTCGATCGGTGTGTACTGAGCTCCGCTCAGCAGAAACCCGTGGCTGCCGCTGGAATTGGTGTAGGTGCCGGCTATATCCCCACGGCCGTTGAGCGCCCAAGGAATGGTAGCGGTAGCGCCGGGAAAATCGATGGTGGTGAAGGTGCCGTTCTGAGCGAAGGCACCCGAAGCTGCGCCCAACAAAGTGGCGAGCGCGAGTGAACGTAAGACCTGATGTCGTGTCATAACTGTCTCCACTCAATAAGGCGCGGACTGCGCCCGGAAAACTATCACACGGCCGCGCGAAAGATATAATCCTTCGTGATACAGATGAGGGACTCAGGAGACATCAGTGCATTACTGCGCGCCTGGACGGGTGGCGACCAGATAGCGCTGGACCGGCTGACCCCTATTGTCTATGACGAACTTCGCCGCTTAGCCCGGCATTACATGCGTGGCGAGCGCGCCGGACATACTCTGCAATCGACGGCGCTGGTAAACGAAGCCTACCTGCGGCTGGTGGATTGCGAGCGAATGCACTGGCAGGACCGGGCCCACTTTTTCGCGGTTGCGGCGCAAATGATGCGGCGCATACTGGTGGATCACGCGCGCCGGCGCAATTTGAAACGCGGTGGCGCGGTGGCGCACATCTCCCTGGAGGAGGCGGCCACGGTGAGTGGGCGGCCGGACCAGAATCTGGTGGCACTCGACGACGCGATGGAAGCATTCGCAAAGATCGACCCGCGAAAAGTTCGCGTGGTAGAGCTGCGTTTCTTCAGCGGCTTGAGCGTGGAGGAAACGGCCGAGGTGCTGGCCATTTCGCCGGTAACGGTGATGCGGGATTGGAGCAGCGCCAAAGCCTGGCTCCACCGGGAGATTACCCATGGGTCGCCCGGCGAATCCTGAGCGTTGGCGGCAAATTGACGATTTGCTGCAATCCGCATTGCAGCAACCGCCGCACCAGCGCGACACCTTTGTACGGCGAGCCTGTGAAGGGGATGGAGATCTGGAACTGGAGATCCAATCCCTGATGGCTTCTTACCGGGAGGCCGGCAGCTTTTTAGAGACCCCCGCGCGCGGAGAGCCGACTCAATCTCTTGCGAGCAGCGATACCGCGGCGGCGACCGGCGGCGCAGCGATCCAGGACAATTCGCTGATTGGAACTACACTCTCGCACTACCGGATCGTGAAGAAACTGGGCGGGGGCGGGATGGGCATCGTGTATCAGGCCGAGGACATCCGGCTGAATAGATCGGTTGCGATTAAATTTCTGCCAGACAAACTTGCCCGCGATCCGCAGGCGTTGGCCCGCTTCCAGCGTGAAGCTCGCGCGGCTTCTTCATTGAACCATCCGACCATCTGCACGGTTCACGATATCGGCGAACAGGACGGGCGCGCATTTATCGTGATGGAGTATCTGGAAGGCGTTACCTTGAAGCGCAGAATTGCCGGGCAACCACTCGACATGGAAGTGTTGTTCGTCTTGGGAATCGAGATCGCGGATGCCCTGGAAGCCGCTCATGCCCAGGGCATTGTCCATCGCGATATCAAGCCGGAAAACATTTTCGTCACCAGCCGGGAACATGCCAAGGTTCTGGATTTCGGCTTGGCTAAACTCTCGGAAGCCGAACTCTTACTGACCAAACGGGCATCGCCATCCGTGTTTGTCGAAACCGGAGAGCAGCTCACGAGCGCGGGATCCACCTTGGGAACAGCCAAATATATGTCTCCGGAGCAGGTGCTGGGAAAGCCGCTCGATACCAGAAGCGATCTGTTCTCTTTCGGAGCGGTGCTGTATGAGATGGCGACAGGCACGCCTCCCTTCGACGGGAGCTCGCCCGCAATCTTATTCAACGCGATCTTGGAGGAGACACCGGCCGCTCCCAGAAGCCGAAATGCTGCTGTGACCGAAGCGCTGGAGCGGGTGATCGCGAAGTGTTTAGAGAAGGATCGCGCATCCCGCTACCAGCATGCGGCGGAGATCCGCGTGCAACTTGAAAAGCTGGAGCAGGAGGCGGAGGGGACACAGCGCCGTCAACGTGCGCTTCGCATCGGCCGCCGCTTGGTATCGGCCCTATTGGCAATGGCTGTGATCGGCATCTCGATTTACCTCCTGGTACGCCCCCTTCCCGCGCCCCGCGTGGAAGGCTATGTTCGCATCACCAATGATGGCGCGCAGAAAGCCGGATCGCTCGGCGGGATGGCGGCTGGGCAATCACGGCTTTATGTCACTGAAGGTTCTGCGTACTTCCCTTCCTCGGTTTCTACTCAAGGCAACGGTGAGACAGTGCCGCTGTCCGTGCCTTTCCAAGGCTGCGAAGTCTTAGACATCTCACGCGACGGCTCGGAACTACTGGTCGCAAATTTTACCAGCGGACTCGGCCTTTGGCCGCTGTGGAACATTTCATTACCGGCTGGGGGTGCCCGTCGCGTGGGAAACGTGATGGCTACCGGTGCGGCGTGGTCGCCCGATAAACAGGAGATCGCCTACGTTTTGAATCGCGAGTTGTTTCGAGCGGCCCGTGACGGCAAAGAATCGAGAAGGCTCCTGACCCTTCCCGATTCTGCGTATTGGCTGCGCTGGTCCCCCGATGGCCGCCGCCTCCGCTTTACCTTAGGCGACCCGATTGACAGGTCCGGGCCACTTCACATATGGGAAGTTTCTGCGGATGGCGGGGGGCTCCACCCGTTGCTTCCAAATTGGAACCAGCCCGCCGGCGAATGTTGCGGCAGTTGGAGCCCGGATGGAAAGTTTTTTGTATTCCAGGCTTCCCGCGATGCCAAAACAGAAGTCTTGGCGATCCGGGAAGAGGGGCGACTGCTCGATCGGTTTCGAAACCGTGAACCGGATCCGGTGCAGCTTACCGGGGGTCAATTAAACTCGCTCGCCCCTGTTTTCAGCCCCGACGGCAAGAAGGTCTACGTCATTGGCCAACAACAGCGGGGTGAACTGCGGCGCTACGACCCAAAGTCCCGTCGATGGTCGCCGTATCTTCCGGGGGTCTCGGCGGAGTTCGCCGATTTCTCGCCCGATGGCAAATGGGTCTCTTATGTGACGTTCCCGGATCATGCTCTTTGGCGAAGCCGAACGGACGGCAGCGACCGTCTCCAACTGACCTTTCCTCCCCTGGAGGCCCTGAACCCGAGTTGGTCTCCCGATGGCCAACGAATCGTATTCCAATCGGGAACCGGCGGAAAAGCCGGTCAAATCTCTCTGATCTCGCCCAATGGAGGCACGCCAGAGCAGCTGTTTCAGGATGGGCGGAACCGCGCAAGACCGAATTACTCTCCAGACGGGAACTTCATTGTGGTTACTTATCCCTACTGGGTGGAACCGCCGAACAGCGGTGTCGATTTTCTGGACTTGAGAACGCGCCACCTTACGCGACTTCCGGGATCGGAAGGGGTGTTCATGCCCAAGTGGTCGCCAGACGGCAGATTTCTGGTTGGCCGCCGCGAGGACCACAGCGCTCTAATGCTTTTCAATGTTCAGAAGCAGCATTGGACCGAACTGGCGAAGGGACCTTTGAACTGGTCCCTTTGGTCGCACGACGGCCGCTTCGTCTACTTCGAGCGAGAGAAGGATCCCCAGGCCTTGATGCGAGTCCGGCTGAGCGATCGCGCGGTGGAAGAAGTGGTCAACCTCAAGAACTTTAACCGTGTCGGCACGTCCGGAGGTTTTTGGTTCGGGCTGACCCCGGACGATTCTCCTCTGATGCTGCATAACACGGGTACGGAAGAAATCTATGCGATGAATTGGAAGCAGCCGGGCTCGTGAATGACCGCCTGTTGCGCCTCGGCGATGCGGCGAGGCGGCTCAACTGATATAATTTGGACCGTACTCACCGGGCTTTTAGGGCATATGGGTCACTTCCTTCGTCTCCGTAATCTTTCCGTTTTTTTTCTTCTCCCTGTATCCTCCGTTTGCGTTCACGCCGCCACATCCACGGCGGAGGCGAACGAACATTTCGAGCTGAAAATTCGTCCGCTTCTGGCGAATCGCTGCTTTGCGAGTCATTCTAGTTCAGCACTGGGCGGCTTGACTATGACCTCGCGCGAAGCTCTGTTGCGAGGCGGCAAATCCGGGCCTGCGCTGGTGCCCGGCAAGCCGGAAGAAAGCCTGATCATCCGCGCGGTCGAGCATCTTGACGAGCGCATGAAGATGCCCATGGGCGCGGCCAAGCTTTCCGATGGCGAAATCGCGTTGCTGTCCAGCTGGGTAAAAAGCGGCGCGGTGTGGCCGGAGACAACTGGCGCGGCGGCCATCCCGAAGGGCAGCAAGTACGTGATCACGCCGGAACAGCGTGCGTTCTGGGCGTTCCAGACTCCAGCGAAAGCAGCCATTCCGCCGGTTCGCGATGCGGCCTGGCCGCGGAATGCGATCGACCGGTTTGTGCTGGAGCAACTGGAAGCGAAGAACCTGAAGCCGAACGCTGCGGCCGCGAAGAGAGACTTAATTCGCCGCGCTTACCTCGATCTAACCGGCCTTCCACCCACTTTCGCGGAGACCGAAGTTTTTGTGAAAGATGGCTCGCCCGATGCGTATCCGAAGCTGGTGGATCGTTTGCTCGCCTCTCCGCACTATGGCGAGCGCTGGGCGCGCTATTGGCTGGATGTGGCCCGCTATGCGGATGACCGTCTGGATAGCGATGTCGAGCTTCCCTACCCCAATTCGTTCCGCTACCGCGATTGGGTGATTGAGGCGTTCAACCGCGACATGCCGTACGACCGCTTTGTAAAAGCGCAAATCGCGGGCGACCAGATGGACGGCGGTAAAGATAAGAAGCTGGCTGTCGGGCTGGGCTTCTATGGGTTGAGCCCGGAACTGACGGATGACAAAGTGGACGTGACCACGCGCGGCTTCCTCGCGCTGACCGGCGCATGCGCGCAGTGCCACAACCATAAATTCGACCCCATTCCGACGAAGGATTATTACGCGCTGCAAGGCGTCTTCAGCAGCACCAAGCGCGCCGAGGTGGAGCTCTCCCCCGACGATGAAGTGAAGCGTTATAAAGATCAGGAAAAGCGGGTGAACGAAGTGAAGGCCCGCATCGAGCAGTTCCTGCATCAGCAGGCCGATGAGTTGGCGGAGATGCTGGCGTCGGACGCGCCGCGTTACATTCGGGCCGTCCGGAAACTCACTGCCGATTCTAAGCTCAGTGCCAAACAGATCGCCGCCGCCGATAATCTGGATGCCGAAACTCTGGAGCGATGGGCGAAGTATTTGAAGACCGGCCCGGAGGACAACAAGTACCTGCATGGCTGGCGCGAAGACTCGTTCGATCTCGCTAAGTTCCGGCATGAAGCCCTCGCCGTGTTGCAAGAGCGCAAGGTGGTGGATGAAAAGAACGCGCGCAACGCAGTGAAGAACGATGCTTCCACCAAGAGCGAAACGTTTGCCTTGCCGCCCGACCGTTTTTATCTTTGGCGTGATCTATTTTTCAACGATTTTTACGGCCGCGAATTCAAGCAGGAGGAAGATGGAATTCTCTGGTACGGCCCGAACCGCGGCTATTTGACTTCGGACGGCACGGTGGATCGTTTCCTCGAAGGCCACTGGAAAACTTATCTGGGCGATATGCGCGCGGAGCTGAAGGAACTCTCGGCGGCGATGCCTCCCGCTTATGCCTTCGCGCACGTCATTAAAGATTTGCCCACGCCGCGCAATGAACGCGTGCAGATTAATGGCGTACCGGAAAATTTGGGTGAAGAGGCGCCCCGCGCGTTTCTTTCCATCTTGAGCAAGGGCGATCCCGAGCCTTTCAAGAACGGCAGCGGACGTCTGGAATTGGCTGAAGCGATTGCCAGCCCCACCAATCCTCTTACCGCGCGCGTGATTGTGAACCGCGTTTGGCAGCATCATTTCGGCGAAGGGCTGGTGCGCACGGTTTCGAATTTCGGACGCATGGGAGAGACGCCCAGCCATCCCGCTCTGCTGGATTATCTGGCCACGTCATTCGTCGAAAACGGCTGGTCATTGAAGAAGCTACATCGCGAAATCATGCTGTCGTCCACGTACCAACTCGCCAGCGACAATAGCGCGGCGAACTTCGCGGTAGACCCTGACAATCGGCTGCTCTGGAGGGCCAACCGGCAGCGTCTGGATGCCGAAGCGATGCGCGATGAATTGCTGGCCGTTTCGGGCGAGCTCGATGCAACGGCCGGCGGCAGCCCAGCGGCATTGGGCGATGAAACGAACCACAAGCGCTCCATCTACGGCTTTGTGAGCCGCCGCAAACTGGATGGCACGCTGGCTCTGTTCGATTTTCCGAATCCGAATCTGACGGCGGAAAAACGGATTTCTACAGCCACGCCGCTGCAACAACTGTTCTTCCTAAATAGTTCGTTCGTGGAAGCGCGCGCCGGTGCTCTCGCCAAGCAGGTCGGCGATACGGGCACTCCCGACGAGCGCGTGAAGAGGACCTATCGCATCGTGTTCGGGCGCGATGCCACGCCGGAAGAGATCCGGATCGGCGCATCCTTTCTGGCTTCCAAACCGGACGCCTTCCGCCCCTACGCGCAAGTATTGCTCAGCTCCAATGAATTACTGTTCGTGAATTAAGAACCCAGGATATTTCACATGACCAGACGCGATGCATTAGAGAAACTCGGCACCGGATTCGGCATGGTGGGTCTGGCGAACATGCTGGGCGAACACTTCCAATCGGAAGCGGCGACAGTGGGCCCGCCGTCCTCCACGCCCACACTTGAACCGAAGGCACCTCACTTTCCCGCCAAGGCCAAGCAGGTTATTTTTCTCTTCCTGAACGGCGGCCCTTCGCAGGTGGATACCTTCGATCCGAAGCCTTCGCTGGCGAAATATCACGGCCAGGAAATTCCCGGCGATTATCCGAAAGCGAAGGCCGAACGCGGCACGCTGATGCAATCGCCGTTCTCCTTCCAGCGTTACGGCCAGAGCGGCCTTGAAGTTAGCGAACTCTTCGCGAAGACCGCTAAGCATATTGACGATGTCTGCGTGATCCGCTCCATGCATACCGATTTACCGGCGCATCCGCAAGCGATTTTGCAAATGAATTCGGGCCGTATCATTCCGGGCTTCCCGTCCATGGGTGCGTGGATGACCTATGGCCTCGGTTCGGAAAATCGCAATCTACCGGGCTTCATTTCTCTCTGCGCGGGCGTACCCGATGTGGGTCCGCAGCTCTGGAGTTCCGCGTTCCTGCCCTCGCTCTACCAAGGCACTTACGTGCCGAACGATGAAGCCGATCCGGAGAAGATGATTCAACATCTGCGCTCCGCTAGCGGCGGCTCTTTGAGTGAGCAGAAAGCGCGCGTGGACCTTTGGGAAAAGCTGAATCGCATGGATCTGGATCGTCGCGGCCCCGATGCGCAACTGGAAGGCCGCATTCAATCCATGGAAGTGGCTTACCGGATGCAGGCCGAAGCGATGGATGCCTTCGATGTCGCGAAAGAAACGGAAGCGGTGCGCCTGCGCTACGGCGTGAAATCCGGCAAAGACACCAGCGAGATGAAGATCAAGTCAGCCACGCGCGATGGCGATTTCGCCAGAGGCTGTCTGGTGGCCCGCCGCCTGGTAGAACGTGGCGTTCGCGTGGTGCAGGTGTACTTCGGCAACGATAAGCCGTGGGATTCGCACCATGACATTCTGGTGCATCGCAAGCTGGCCCAACAAGCCGATCAGCCGATTGCGGCGCTGCTTGAAGACCTGAAAAATTCGGGCATGTTGAAAGAGACGTTGGTCATCATCGGCGGCGAATTCGGGCGCAGGCCGTGGACCGAAGTGGCTGGCCGCATCAACGTCCAGAACGGGCGCAATCACAACAATGAAGGCTTCAGTTACCTGCTGGCCGGCGGCGGCGTGAAGGGCGGCACCGCTTATGGCGCAACCGATGAGTTCGGCTATCAGGCTGTCGAAAACAAGTGCCACGTGCATGATTTGCACGCCACGGTGCTGCATCTGATGGGGCTCGATCACACGCGTTTGACCTTCCCCTATAGCGGGCGCAATTTCCGCCTGACGGATGTGGCGGGCAATGTGGTGAAGCAGATCGTTGCCTGATGTTGTCATCATCGGTGCCGGAATTGTTGGGGCCTCTGTCGCATATCATCTGAAGCGTGCCGGAGTGCGTGATGTAGTTCTGCTGGAGCGCGAAGCGCACACCGGCAAAGGCTCCACGGGCAAGAGCATGGGCGGCGTGCGCGCTCAGTTTGCCACCGAGCCGAACATCCGCATGTCGATGCACTCCGTCCGTTTTTTTCAGCAGCACGCGGAGCAAACCGGCTATCGTCCGCAAGGCTATCTCTTCGCGGCCACCACAGATGCACATCTGCGATATCTGCGCGTGAATCGCGAATTGCAACACACGCTCGGCCTTCATGAAGCAAGGGAGCTATCCGCTTCTGAGGTCGAGGCCGCCGTGCCGGAAATGCGCGCGGACGATGTGATGGGCGGGAGCTTCTGCCCCACGTATGGCTTCGTCGATCCGCACAGCACACTGCAGTTTTTCCTCAATGGCGCGTGTGTGCGGAAGAATGCGCCA